>JBPCSY010000069.1:0-22349 GCA_051006695.1 Candidatus Nanopelagicales bacterium | reverse complement strand
GCTCAAGACGCTCATCAGTCGACAGGCGAACGAGCAGGTCATTCTCGGAAAGACCTGCCTCGCGCATCTGCAGAGCAACGGCGACCGCGTGCTCCTTGATCGCCTCGTGTGCGGTCTCGCGTCCGACACCCTTGCGAACCGAGGCCATGAGCACCTTGGTGGTCGAGAGGAATGGCAGGTAGCGCTCGAGCTCGCGATCGATGACGGCCGGGAAGGCGCCGAAGTCGTCGAGCACGGTCAGGAAGGTCTCGAAGAGTCCGTCGAGCGCGAAGAAGGAATCGGGAAGTGCCACACGACGCACGACCGAGCATGAGACATCGCCTTCATTCCACTGCGAGCCCGACAGTTCGGCAGTCATCGTCAGGTAGCCCTTGAGGATGATCGCGAAGCCATTGACCCGCTCGCATGACCGCGTATTCATCTTGTGCGGCATGGCCGAGGAGCCCACCTGACCAGGACGGAAGCCTTCCGTGACGAGATCGTGGCCGGCCATCAGACGGATTGTCGTGGCCAGGCTCGACGGTGCTGCGGCCACCTGAACGAGTGCTGCGACGACATCGAAGTCGAGTGAGCGCGGATAGACCTGGCCGACACTGCTCAGCACGTTCTGGAAGCCGAGGTGGCGTGCAACGCCCTCCTCGAGCTGCGCAAGGCGCTCAGATGAACCAAGGAGATCAAGCATGTCCTGCGCGGTGCCAACCGGGCCCTTGATGCCGCGCAGCGGGTACCGGGCGATGAGTTCATTGAGTCGGTCATACGCGACGAGAAGCTCATCGGCAGCAGAGGCGAACCGCTTGCCCAGAGTCGTGGTCTGCGCGGGGACGTTGTGCGACCGACCGGTGATAGCGGTGTCGGAGTATGCGACGGCGAGCGAGGCCAGGCGCTCGAGTGCGGCAACGACCTTCACGCGCACGAGCAGCAATGAGTCGCGGATCTGGAGTTGCTCGACGTTCTAGGTGAGATCGCGTGATGTCAGCCCCAAGTGAATGGTCTCGAAGCCGGCGAGATCGTTGAACTCCTCGATCCGGGCCTTGACGTCGTGCTTGGTGACACGCTCGCGAGCGGCGATAGAAGCAACGTCAACCTGATCGATCACTGCGCGGTAGGCCTTGAGGGCATCGGCGGGGATCGCCAGGCCGAGCTCGGCCTGGGCGGCCATGACGGCCAGCCAGAGCTGACGCTCCATGACGATCTTGGCCTCAGGTGACCACAGGTCGGTCATGGCCCCGGAGGCGTAGCGGCCGGCCAGGACATTGGGGATCGATGAGGTCACGGCCTCATTCTTTCATCACTCGGTAGTGCTGGCTGCCAGGGCAATGTCGCGGCGGTGATGGGAGCCTTCGAGGGTGATCAGGTCAAGAGCGGCATAGGCCCGCTCGCGGGCCTCGTGGAGGGAGTCGCCATAGGCGGTGACGGAAAGGACCCGACCGCCATTGGAGGCAATGCCATCGTCTGTGATCTTGGTGCCGGCGTGAAGGATCGAGACGCCGGCGATCTCGCCGGCCTCCTCGAGTCCGGTGATGACGTCACCGGTGACGGGGCTCTCGGGGTAGCCCTTCGCGGCCACGTCGTCAGTGTCTGCCGTGCCCTTGCGCCACTGGAGAGGCGGAAGCGAGGCAAGTCGCCCCGTGGCCGAGGCCATGAGCACTGAGGCCAGCGGGGACTTCAGTCGGGCAAGCACCACCTGGGTCTCGGGATCACCGAAACGGGCATTGAACTCGATCACGCGCACGCCGCGCGAGGTCAGCGCAAGGCCGGCGTAGAGGAGGCCGCTGAACGGGGTACCGCGCTTGGCCATCGCGTCGACCATCGGCTGCAGTACTCGAGCGGTCACGTCGTCGACGAGACCGGCCGGTGCCCAGGGCAGCGGCGAGTAGGCGCCCATGCCGCCGGTGTTCGGGCCTGCGTCATCATCATGCGCGCGCTTGAAATCTTGCGCGGGCTGCAGCGGGATGATCGTCGTGCCATCCGTGATGCCGAAGAGCGAGACCTCAGGGCCGTCGAGATACTCCTCGATGACCACGCGAGAATCTCCCCCGCGGGCCAGGCATGCGGCTGCATGCGCAAGCGCCTCATCACGATCGTTCGTGACGACAACACCCTTGCCGGCAGCAAGGCCGTCGTCCTTGACCACGTGCGGCGCACCGAACTGATCGAGTGCTGACGCAACCTCATCGATGGTCGAGCACACGCGCGCCATTGCGGTGGGAACGCCGGCCTCGGCCATGACCTGCTTGGCGAATGCCTTACTTCCTTCGAGCTGCGCGGCTTCCGCTGACGGACCGAAGCAGGCGATACCGCGCTCGCGCACCGCATCAGCGGCGCCGGCAACAAGCGGAACCTCAGGGCCAATGACGACAAGATCGGCCTCGACCTCGTACGCCAGTTCGCCGATCGCGTTCGCGTCGTTGACATCAAGGGGAATTACATCGACCTGGCGCGCGATACCCGCATTACCCGGCGCGCAGATGACCGATGTGACGGAGTCATCTGCGAGAAGAGCAGTGACGAGAGCGTGCTCGCGAGCACCGGAGCCAATGACCAGGATCTTCACGTCGCCAGCCTATCGAGGCGGAAACATCGGCCCGATACGACAACGGCCCCGCCGAAGCGGGGCCGTTGTCACTGAGGTGCTCAGCCCTCGTAGTACTTGTCGATAATGGTGAAGACGTCATCAAGGATGGCGAGACCGGCCTCAGCCTCTTCCACGGTGATCGTGCACGGCGGCACGACATGCATGCGGTTGAAGTTGGCAAACGGCATCAGGCCGCGTGCCTTGCACTCGACCACGAGATCGGTCATCGCCTGCGAGGTTCCGCCATAGGGAGCCAGCGGCGCACGGGTCGCGCGATTGGTGACGAGGTCGAGGGCCCAGAAGACACCGAGACCGCGCACCTCGCCGATGACCGGGTGCTTCTCCTGCAGGGCGCGCAGGCCCGGGCCGAGAACCTTCTCGCCGATCATCGCGGCGTTTTCGACGACGCCCTCTTCCTTCATGGCGTCAATGGAGGCAACGATGGACGCGGCGGCGAGCGGGTGGCCCGAGTAGGTCAGGCCGCCCGGGAATACCCGCTCATCGAAGGTGGCCGCGATGTCGGCGCTGATGACGACACCGCCGACCGGCACGTAACCGGAGTTCGAGCCCTTGGCAAAGACGATGAGATCAGGCTCGACATCCCAATTCTGGAAGGCGAACCACTTGCCCGTGCGACCGAAGCCGGCCATGGTCTCATCAGCGATATAGACGATGCCGTACTTATCGCACAGCGCGCGCACACCCTCGAGGTAGCAGGGCGGCGGCACGAGAACGCCCGCCGTGCCGACAACGGTCTCGAGGATGATGCAGGCGATAGTGCCCGGGCCTTCGAACGCGATGACCTGCTCGAGATGCTGGAGTGCGCGCTCGGATTCCTGGATCTCACTGTCGGACCAGAAGGACGAGCGGTAGGCGTAGGGGCCGAAGACGTGCACGTGCTGAGCCGCGTACTCATTGGGCCAGCGACGCGGATCACCGGTTGCGGCGATCGCAGCACCGGTATTGCCGTGGTACGAGCGGTAGGCGGAGAGCACCTTGTGCTTATTGGTGTGCAGACGCGCCATGCGGATCGCGTTCTCTACTGCGTCGGCGCCACCGTTGGTGAAGAACACCTTCGACATGTTCGGCGAGGCCAGCTCGACGATGCGCTTCGCGGCATTGTTGCGAGCGTCGTTCGCATGCTGCGGGGCGATGGTCGACAGCAGTGCTGCCTGATCCTGGATCGCCTTGACGACCTTGGGGTGCTGATGGCCAATGTTGACGTTGACCAGCTGCGAGGAGAAGTCGAGGAACTTATTTCCGTCGTAATCCCAGAAGTAGCTGCCCTCGGCCGCTGCGATGCACATCGGCTTCAGGGCCTTTTGCGCGCTCCAGGAATGGAAGACGTACTCGCGATCCATGTCGAAGACGGTCTTGCCGTAGGCGGGATCTGCCGTGAACTCCATCGAGGCTCCTCTGATCGTGGTCGCGCAAATCTAACGCGCCAATACAGATGAGACTAGAACAGCGAATGTTCACCACATATCGGGGTGACTAGTTGATGAGGTCGTGGATCGCAATCGTCGCGTTGCGGTCCTGGCCCACGCCCACTGCACTGATGCGGGTCTTGGAGACCTCCTCGAGGAATGCCACGTAGTCGCGGGCATTCTTCGGCAGGTCGGCCAGGCTCTGGGCGCCGGAGATGTCCTCAGTCCAGCCGGGCAGGTACTCGTAGATCGGCTTCGCGTGGTGGAACTCGGTCTGGGTCATCGGCACCTCGTCGGAGCGGACGCCGTCGATGTCGTAGGCCACGCAGACCGGGATCTGCTCGAAGCCTGTCAGGACATCGAGCTTGGTCAGGAAGATGTCGGTAAGGCCGTTCACGCGGGTCGCGAAGCGCGCGATCGGCGCATCGAACCAGCCGCAGCGACGCGGGCGGCCGGTGGTGACACCGCGCTCGCCGCCGATGGTGCGCAGGCGCTCACCATCGTCATCGAGAAGCTCGGTCGGGAACGGGCCGGAGCCGACGCGAGTCGTGTACGCCTTCAGGATGCCGCACACGCGCGTGATGCGGGTCGGGCCGATGCCGGAGCCGGTGCTTGCGCCACCGGCGGTCGGGTTGCTGGAGGTGACGAACGGGTAGGTGCCGTGATCGACGTCGAGCAGAGTTCCCTGGCCGCCCTCGAGCAGCACTACCTTGTTGGCGTCGAGTGCGTTGTTCAGCAGCAGCGACGTATCGGCCACGTACGGGCGCAGGATCTCGGCGTACTCCAGCAGTGCGTCAGAGATCGCGTCGACCTCGAGTGCACGACGGTTGTAGACCTTGACGAGAACCTGGTTCTTCGCGAGCAGCGCGCCCTCGACCTTCTGGCGGAGGATCGACGGATCGAAGAGATCCTGCACGCGGATGCCGAGGCGGGCGATCTTGTCGCTGTAGGTCGGGCCGATGCCGCGACCGGTGGTGCCGATCTTGGACTTGCCCAGGAAGCGCTCGGAGACCTTGTCGAGGGTGACGTGATACGGCGTGATGAGGTGCGCGTTGGCACTGATCACGAGCTTCGAGGTGTCGATGCCCTTTTCATTCAGGCCCTTCATCTCCTGGATGAGAACCTCGGGATCGATCACGACGCCATTGCCGATCACCGGCACGACCTCAGGGGTCAGGATGCCGCTGGGCAGAAGATGCAGCGCGAACTTGCGATCTCCGATGACGACGGTGTGACCGGCATTGTTGCCGCCCTGGTAACGGACGACGTAATCAACGCGCCCTCCGAGGAGGTCAGTGGCTTTTCCCTTGCCTTCGTCGCCCCACTGGGCGCCCACAAGGACGATCGCTGGCATGGGAGAGAGGTTATCGGACCCGCAGGATCACTTACGAATCGCGAAGGCGACGGGCTAGCTCTCCGCCGAGGAGATGACCCGATAACCAGGCAGTTTCGACCTTCGGGCCATCGGCCCAGGCATCACCGGCCAAGCCCAGCAGCCTGCCCCCCTCGAGGTGAAAGGGCTCCTGATGCGCCGCCATGGGCTTCGCGAAGGTCCAGCGATGGGCATCGACCCAGGTGGGCTGGGCCGTGAGGGAGAGGATCCGGCGCATGGTCGCGAGCACGAGAGGGAGCACGGACGCAGGGTCGCCCAGATGACGAGCGGCCAGCACCGGGTTCACGTGGGCCACGAGCACCGGGGCGTCGTCACCGCGACGCGAGCCGTCATTCGCGATCCAGGTGATGACCGGGTCGTCGTTGACGAACATGCCGTCGAAGTCATCCCAGCACTGCTCGTCGAAGACGGCGGTGACCGCAATGACTGGCTCATAGGTGATGCCGGTCAGCGAGGCCTCGAGCGCTGGGTTCATCAGCGAGGCATCGATGAGTCGATGTGCCTGCGCGTTGGGCATGCACAGCGCCACTGCGGAGCGTCGCTCACCATCGACGATCAGCGAGGTGTCATCTGCGGTCACGGACGTCACGTCAATGCTCGACCACACCTCGGGCAGTGCGGATGCCGAGTCGGCGATCAGCGAGCGCAGGCCGCCATTCGCGGCGTATCGCATCGGACCAGTGCGCACTGCTTCAACGCCATCGGTTCCGGCAACGTGAAAGGAATCAGTCCACGGTCGCGCGAGGTCACGTGCGATCCAGTCATCGACGACTGCACGGAATTCGGGTGTTGAGACAGTGAAGTATGAAGCGCCGATATCAACCACACGGCCATCAAATGCAGTACCCGTATCGCGAAGGGTGCGCGACGCCATTCGGCCGCCGACTGCGCGACCGCGATCGGCGACGAGGGGAATGACACCGGCCTCGGCCATCGCAGTCGCACAGGCGATACCGCTGATGCCTGCACCGACGACAAGTGCACCCGTCATGAATGCGGAATGAGCGGATCGCAGTCATTGAGGAATGCGGTAATGCGCTCGGCTTCTTCGATTTCATTGATGGCCGCAGCAGCTCGCTGAAGCGAACGCAAGCAGCGAAGGAACCCTTGATTCGGCTCATGCGACCACGGGACCGGACCGTGACCTTTCCAGCCATTGCGACGAAGCGAGTCGAGACCACGGTGGTAACCGACGCGCGCGAAGGCGTAGGACTCGACGACACGACCATCGGCCCAAGCCTGATCGGAAAGTACGGCCCAGGCCAGCGAGCTGGTCGGGTGATCACGAACAACCTGCTCGGCATCCGCTCCTGAGGCGAATGCCGCAGCGGCTGCGGCGTCGATCGGCAGCAGGGTGGGCGGGGGGCCGTCGAGAAGATCCTTGCCAATGCTCATGCAGTAACCCTCTCACTCGCGCAGGTGCATGGCGACTCGGCTCAAGGCGCGCCCTCCACGAAATGCGAAGGAGCCGGGGCAACCGCCCCGACTCCTTCGACTGATGCGCGTGACTACTTGATGCGGGTACCGACTGAGCGGAGATCCTCGCAGCCCCGGGCAACGCGTGCGGCCATGCCGGCCTCGGCGAGCTTGCCGTAGGTGCGCGGGTCGTACTGCTTCTTGTTGCCGACCTCGCCGTCGATCTTCAGGACGCCGTCGTAGTTCTTGAACATGTGATCGACGATCGGGCGGGTGAAGGCGTATTGGGTATCAGTGTCGATGTTCATCTTCACGACTCCGTAGTCGAGTGCCTCGCGGATCTCGCTGAGCAACGAGCCCGAGCCGCCGTGGAACACGAGATCGAACGGCTTGTCGACACCGTACTTGGCACCGACCACGGTCTGGATGTCATTGAGGATCGACGGAGTGAGAACCACGTTGCCCGGCTTGTAGACACCGTGCACGTTGCCGAAGGTGGCCGCGACCATGTAGCGACCGCGCTCGCCGAGGCCGAGTGCCTCGGCTGTGGCCAGGCCGTCCTCGACAGTGGAGAACAGCTTGGCGTCATGAGATGCCTCGATGCCGTCTTCCTCGCCACCAACAACGCCGATCTCGATCTCGAGAATCGTGCGAGCCTTGACGGAAGCCTCGAGCAGTCGCTGCGAGATCTCGAGGTTTTCCTTCAGCGGCACGGCCGAGCCATCCCACATGTGTGACTGGAATAGCGGCTCGAGACCCTTGGCCACGCGCTCCTGCGAGATGACGATGAGCGGCTCCATGAAGCCCTCGAGCTTGTCCTTGGGGCAGTGATCGGTGTGCAGCGCGATGTTGACGTCGTAGCTCTTCGCAATCGAGTGCGCGAACTCGGCGAGGGCGACTGCACCGGCAACCATGCTCTTGACCATCTGGCCGGAGGCGAATTCAGCGCCGCCCCAGGAGAACTGGACGATGCCATCGGACTCTGCCTCGGCGAATCCGCGGATGGCGGCGACGATGGACTGCGAGGAGGTGCAGTTGATCGCGGGGTATGCGAACTTGCCGGCCTTTGCTCGGTCGAGCATCTCGGCGTAGACCTCGGGGGATGCAATGGGCATCTGATTACTCCTGAAGGTGGGTGGATGTAAGCGTGCTCATCTTCCCACTCACGAAAGTGACATGCACCACCAGGTTCGGGTACTTGGACGACCACATAAGTGGACTCCGCCCCCACCTGATCAGTCCGCGAACGTCAGCTGGCGCACGGACCGGAACATCAGGGAGACCGCTACTGCAACGGTGGCAATGATCGCTCCGAGAATGAATGTCGTGTGCAGGCCGATTACTGCAACAAGCGGTCCGGCGAGGGCAAGACCCACTGGACCGAACATCATGGAGCCGAGTGCGTCGTAGGAGTTGACCCGGGAGAGGGACTCGCGGGGCACCCTGGTCTGAAGAGCTGTCAGCCAGAAGACATAGAAGAGCTCGAGGGCGATGCCGAAGGCGAAGGCACCCGCTGCCGCCACGGGCAGGGCGACCTCGGCGGCCAGCAGGAGCAGCCATGCAGGAAGGGCCAAGGTGATGAGCATTCCGATCACGAGCGGCCGGCCAGCACGCACACGCGAGGCGACGATGCCACCGACGAGGAGTCCGATGCCCTGGCAGGCCATGACAGCTGCCCAGCCTTTGGGGCCCCCGTAGATATCAAGTGCCAGAACCGGGCCGAGCACCTCCTCGGCACCGCGCCACACCATGACGATGAAGGAGAAGCAGCCGACGATCACGACGATCCAGCGGAAGGAAAGGAATACCCGCCACCCGTGAATGAGGTCTGACAGCACTGACTCACCCGAGTCATGCGGCCGTGCCACGTGACGAATCGTGAAGATGAAGCCTGCCGAGATCAGGAAGCTGAGCGAGTCAAGGGCGATCGCCCAGCCCGGCCCGACAAGCGCGACCAGTAGGCCGCCCAGCGCATTGCCCCCGATGAAGCCGACATTGGTCGCAATCGAGACCAGTGAGTTCGCCGACTGCAGCTGCTCATCAGGTACGACATCGGGGGTCAGCCCGGACATTGCCGGGTACCACATGCCGTTGAGCACTCCCGAAAGAGCGCCGAGGATCGCAAGCGCCGGCACGTTCGCATGCCCGGTGATGAAGAGAATGGCCGTGGTCATCACGAGGACGCTCACAAGTGCATCGGTCACCATGATGACGCGAGCGCGACCGAGTCGATCGGCGATCACTCCGCCGAAGGGAAGCATGAGTACGAGCGGGATTGCCTGTGCTGCGAGAACTATCGAGAGCGAGGTGGGCGTGGCGCCCGGCAGGGCAAGCACGCCGAAGGCCAAGGCGATCGGCGCGACTCCGTTGCCGAGATTGCTGATGCCGCGCGACCAGAACAGGCGACGGAATGCGGAATTCCTCAGCACCGTCCTGTTTCCTGACATGCCATCAGCCTAGGGAATTCGCTGATGCCGTGGGACCTACGTCCCGCGAAAGCGCGACCTTTGCCGCTCCCTTGGTTTGCGCGACGAGTCGATAGTTGAGGCAGTGACAAACAGTCGCGCGCGATGCGCCTCATGAGGCGCGGAGGCTAAGGAGTGAGCATCATGAATCGTCAGAAGTTTGACCGCGTCGTGTCGATCAGCGGTCTTGTCATGGCAGTTGTCATCGCGGCAGCGGGTGCTCTACTCCTCTGGGGCGGCACCTTCGCGCACAGCACGGTTACCGAGGAACTCACCTCGCAGAAGATCAGCTTCGCTACCGATGCGGCAGAGTTGCCTCCGGAACTTGCTTCCTATGCGGGAGTCGCCGTAGTCGACGGCCCCACAGCCCAGGCGTACAGCGATCTTGTCGCCGTGCATATGCAGGGAATCGGTGGCGGTAAGACGTACTCCGAGGTCAGCGGTGAGTGGATCGCCGGCGGCATGAAGGATCCCGAGCTGGCCCAGACCCGCACCACGTTGTTCATGGGTGAGTCCATTCGCGGAATGCTCCTCAATGCGTATGCCTTCTGGACCATCGGAACGGTCGCGATCATCGCCGCATGGGTTGCTTTCGCCGCCGCGCTCGTGCTCCTGGTGCTGGCACTGCTCGGCTTCAAGCACTCGAAGAGCGCAGCCGCATAGAACTGAAGAAAGGCGCCGGTGGTCAGTGACCACCGGCGCCTTTCGCATTCCGCTTGGTCAGCCCACCTTGCCGAGCAAGTAGTCGCGCCGTGCCATCAGCACCTCGACGGGTGCGGCCGCGCTCGGCGGACCGGGAGCAACCTTGCGCAATTCACCGTGAATCTCCGCGTGATTGCGCGAGGTGCGCGCGGCCCACTGCCTCACGAGTCCGGCCACCTCCTTGCGCAATGCATCGACATCGCGCCAATGAGTGCCGTTGCCGGCGATGTCGAGTTCATCGAAGAGCGTCCCGCTCTTACGGATATCGGCATCGCGCACCGCCAGCAAGGTTGCGGTTTGCTCCGGAGTCAGCAGCCCAGGTAGGCCGAGGAAATCGGCATCCTCGGGAGCGATCTCGGCAGTGTGGGCACGACCGCCGTGCAGCACATGCGCGAACTCGGCCTCTGAGTCGAGTGCGGTGAACTCGGGAAGTCCGGGCTCGGAGATCACCCGCTCGATCAAGGAGTCATCGAGTGCGGCTCCGGAAGGGATCTTCACGACGTGGTTGCGTTGCTCCTCGAGCTCGGCTGCCAGTGCCAGAAGCGGGCGCACTGCCGGGATGAACACCGTTGCCGTCTCGCGCGCGTTGCGGGCGCGCACCACACGGCCGACCGCCTGCGCGAAGAAGAGTGGCGTGCGGTAGCTGGTCGTCCAGACGCAGACATTGAGCCGGACGATGTCGACACCTTCCGAGACCTGGCGTACGGCGACCATCCAGCGATCCTGGCTGCGGTTGAACTCCTCGATCTTCTTACTCGACTTCGGGTCATCCGAGAGGACCAGTACCGGGGTGTGGCCCGTGATCTTCTTGACGAGCTTCGCGTACTCGCGCGCAGTCTCCTGGTCGGTCGCGAGCATCAGCGCAGCCGCGTCGGGCATGCCTGAGTCGCGAACGTCCGACAGCCGACGATCAGCGGCAGCGATGACGTGCGGAATCCACTTGCCCTCGGGATTGAGTGCCGTGCGCCACGCAGTCTCCTCGCGACGCTTGGTACCCGCGTCGGAGAGCGAGGCACTCATGACGTCACCCGCCGAGTTCATCCAGCGACTCGTTCCCGAGTAGGCCGCGAACACCACCGGCCGCACGACCGCGTCGGCCAGGGCCTCGCGGTATCCGTATGTGTAGTCGGCCACCGACATGATCTCGTCGGAGGACGGAGCGGCGTATTGCACGAACGGAATGCGCTCTTCCGGCTTCGTGCGAAATGGCGTGCCTGTGAGGCAGAGTCGACGCTGTGCTTCGCTAAAGGCGTTCTGCACGGCATCACCCCACGACAGGCTGTCACCGGCATGGTGGATCTCGTCGAGGATCACGAGCGAGCGCTTCGCCGTGGCGCGTGCGCGATGCAGCATCGGATGCGAAGCCACCTGCGCATAAGTCGTGATGTATCCGCTGGTGTCCGCGCGTACCGGGCCATCGGCATTGGCGAGTTTCGGATCAAGGACTAGTGACATCGCGCTAGCCGCATCCGCCCACTGAGTGCGCAGGTGATCCGTCGGAACGACGACGATCACTCGATCGATGGCGCGCTTGCTCATCAGGTGAAGTGCGAGAGTCAGCGCGAATGTGGTCTTGCCGGCGCCCGGGGTAGCCGTAACCAGATAGTCCTTCGGATTCGCCTCGATGTATTGGGCGAGAGCCTCCTGCTGCCACTGGCGCAGGGGTGATTTCCGGTTCGACATTGCCGCGTGAGTCTATTCGCGCGAGATTACGGAGAGGGGACCTGCCCGAATGCGTGTCGCCTCACCCAGGCATGCATCGCGATCGCTGCCGCGGCGCCGGCGTTGATTGACCGCGTTGATCCGTACTGAGCGATGGAAAGGACTGCGGTGACCTCTGCTCTCGCCTCCGGCGTCAGTCCCTCGCCCTCCTGGCCGAAGAGCAGCAGTGCATTCGCCGGCAGGTCGTATGTCTCGATCGGGACGCACCCCGGCAGGTTGTCGATGCCAATCAACACGATGTCATTCGCTCGACACCATGCCGCGAGCTCCGTCGCATTCTCGTGATGACGGACATGCTGATAACGATCGGTGACCATGGCACCGCGGCGATTCCAGCGCTTGCGGCCGACGATGTGCACCTCCTTTGCGAGGAAGGCATTCGCGGTTCGCACCACTGAGCCGATGTTGAAGTCATGGTTGAAGTTCTCGATGGCGACGTGGAAAGGGTGACGTCTCGAATCGAGATCCGCCACGATCGCCTCGAGCCGCCAGTAGCGGTACTCGTCGATGACATTGCGACGGTCGCCGTGGGCGAGAAGCTCGGGGTCAAGTCGACTGTCATCGGGCCAGGGCTCTGGGTGCGGTCCGACGCCATTCGGCGCACTGTCGTCGTCGGCGCGGGGGTCGGGCTCATCCACGTGCCGACGATAGCCTGGAGCGCGTGACTCCCCTGATGACCGCAGTGACCGCTCTTGGCCCCTCGTGGCTGAATCCCGAGACCATGCTCCACAACCTGGGCGACATCGCCTTCTGGGTCGTGCTGGGCATCATCTTCGCCGAGTGCGGCCTGCTGATCGGCTTCTTCTTGCCCGGTGATTCGCTCCTGTTCATCACCGGGCTGTTCATCGCGCAGAACTTCATCTCCGTGAACATCTGGCTCGCCGCCATCTTGCTCACGATCTCCGCGGTCCTCGGAAACGCCGTCGGCTACTGGATAGGCAAGCAGGCCGGGCCGGCACTGTTCCGAAAGCCGGACTCGAAGCTGTTCAAACGTGAGTACGTGGAGAAGACCGCCGAGTTCTTCGAGAGGTACGGCGCGCGTGCCATCGTGATGGCTCGCTTCGTACCGATTGTCCGCACTTTCATTACTGCTACTGCCGGCATGGGTCGCATGGACTTCCGTCGCTTCATGGTCTTCAGCGCCATCGGTGGAGTGCTGTGGGCCGGCGGCGTCACGATCCTCGGCTACTTCCTGGGCAACATCGAGTTCGTGAAGAAGAACATCGAGCTGATCCTGATCCTGGTAATCGTCATCAGCCTGCTCCCGGTGATCATCGAATGGATCAAGCACCGCCGCCAGCGCGCCTAATCAGCAGCCTGCTCGCCTCGCTTCTCACCCGTCATCGCCTGCGCCCAACCGCGATGCTCACGCTCAGCCCAGTCACGCGGAACGAAGCCCGTGCGCAGCCCCTGCCGTGCGATCGGATCACGCTGCGCCATGTAGATATGACCCGCCACGACCAGAACGACCAGAAGTGACAGCCAGTCGTGCACAAAGGTGACACCGGTGCGTATATCGATGCTGAAGAGTCCGTTGAACCAGAGCATGGCTCCGGTGACGAACATGACGATGATCGCTCCGAACTGGAAGGCCGCATTCAGCTTCTGACCTGCATTGAACTTGCCGACAGCAAGGCGCCCTGAACGTCGATCCTTCGAGCGCAGCCATTCCCAGTCGATTCGGGCGAACCGGTTGAGCCGGCGCACGTCGAGGCGAAATGCCATGAAGCAGAACGCGATGATGATTGGAATAGGCAGTGCGAAGCCGAGCACCACGTGGGAGATCTTGAAGAAGTAGCGGTTGCCCACCATGCTGCTGAGAGCCGGAATGTAGAGGAATGCAGCGGTCACGATCAGCAGGCCGATGTCGAGTGCGATGAGGCGATGAATCCTGAACTCTGCCTTCGTGAACCGACGTAGCCTCGTCTCAGACGACTGGTGCATCACTGCGCCCATTCGACTTGCCGACCCAGGCGTCGATGTCATAACCGCGAACTTCCCAGTAACCAGGCACGACTTCAGGCGTGGCTGTGATGCCGTCAAGCCACTTGATCGACTTGTACGCGTACATCGGTGCCACGACCAGGCGGACTGGGCCGCCATGCTCCTGCGTGATGGGTGCGCCCAGCATCGATGTGGCGACCAGGACGTCGGGGCGAATGGCCTGCTCCATGGTGAGGGACTCGGTGTACGCGCCATCGAATGAGGTAAAGCTGAGCGCGGTGCCGTTCGAGGCAAGGTCGAACTCGTGGATGATGTCGCTCATCAGAACTCCCGACCACTGGACGTCATCGACGCGCCAGCCCGTGACGCACTGAAAGTCCTTCGTCATCGAGGTCTGCGGCAGGGCGGCCAGGTCGGCGAAGGTCAGCGTCGTGACATCGCCGCCCGCGGTGATCGTGAGGCGGTAATCGGCTTCCGACATCTCCGGATAACCATTCGTGACGGTGTAGATGCGGAATCCGCCCGTCGCTGGAAGCACGGATTGCAGTTGAGGTGCGACGGCTCCCACCGCATTAGAGGTCGCGTTCGTGAGCTGCTTGCCGAGAACGACTGCGAGTGCGCCGACACCCACCATGCCCAGCACGATGCGTCGGCCGATCGGGGTGCCCTCGGCCGGGGTGAGGTCCGCGTCGTCTGCGCTCATGCCGATCACCTCCGCTCATGGGGTCCGCGCACGTCGCGCGACCCTCATAAGAGTAAGCGGAGACGGAAAAAGCACCACCGAGGCGGGAATAGGCAGTCACGCCTGATGATTCGGCTGAAGGATTCAGCCTGGCCGGCTACTCCAGGCCGAGATCAGCCAGCGAGTACGCGGCTCGGTACTCGAGGCCACGCTCCTCGACGGCGGCACGCGCGCCGCGGTCGACGATGACCGCGCACGCGACAGTGGTGGCGCCATCCTCTGCCAGGGCATCGACAGCGGTGAGCACGGAGGAACCAGTGGTCGAGGTGTCCTCGACGGCCAGTACCCGCTTGCCCGTGACCGAGGGGCCCTCGATGCGACGCTGCAGGCCATGAGCCTTCTCGGATTTGCGGACGACAAAAGCGTTCAGGGCGACTCCGCTGCGCGCAGCGTCATGCATCATCGCGGTGGCGACCGGATCGGCACCGAGGGTGAGACCGCCCACGGCATCGAACTGCAGATCGGCGGTGAGCTCGCGCATGACCTGTCCGATCAAGGGCGCTGCCACGGAATCAAGGGTGACGCGGCGAAGGTCAACGTAATAGTCAGCCTCGCGACCGCTAGACAGAATCACCTTCCCGCGCACCACGGCCTTCTCGATGATCTGGTCACGGAGCTGGTTCCACGCATCACTGGGCATGACTGAATCCTAGGGGCCCGACTCCTATGCTCGACGAGTGCCGACCGCCACTGTCCTCGTCCTCGGGGAGCTCCCCGAGATCGTCGACATCGGCGGAATCGAGGTCGTTCCCTCTGCCGACGGGGCGATTCCGCTGATTGCCCGAGTGTGCGCTGAGATCACGCGACTGGCGCCTACTCCTCCGCTGGTGATCGTGACTCAAGGTGAGTTAGCCCTGCTGCTGCCGGGGATTGCCCTCGCGCAACGGACCGCACGTCGATCGGTTCTTGCGTATGTGCTCGTCGACCCGGTGCTCCCTGCGGTGAGCGAGCAATGGCCCGACGCGAGGGTGCATGTGGTCGGTCGCGCGGGATTCGAGCTCAGGGCAGCCGAGCTCCGCGGCTGGGATGTCCACGATGACGGCGATCTCCCCGGACTGGTCGTAGGTCTCGCGGCCGAGGGCTAGCGCGGCACCGGAAGCGACGTAGTGTGGTCGCATGCGCAGAATCCTCGCCCTACTCGTGGCCGGCATCGCCGTGCTCGGGGCACCCGCCGCGCAGGCTCAGCCGGTCATTACGCCGCGCATCATCAACGGAGCGCCTGCCGCCGCGGGTGACATGCCGTACCTGGTCGCCCTGATCGATACCTCGCGCATGATCCAGCTCGGCACGTACCAGGCCCAGTTCTGCGGTGGTGCGCTTGTCACTCCGACGAAAGTCGTGACCGCCGCGCACTGCGTTGTCGATCAGTCGACTCGCCTGATCACGTCACCCGGCGAGATCCTCGTGCTCACCGGCCAGAGCCTGAAGTCACCCACGACTGCGCCCATCGCGGTGGCGTCCATCGCCGTTCATCCCAAGTACGACATCGACACGTCAAGCAGTGATATTGCCGTCCTCACCTTGGCTTCGCCACTCGAAGGCTTGCCCACCATCGACCCGCTGACCCCCGCCGAGGTGGCCGGATACCTGGTGAGCGGGAGTCCGGTGCGGGCAGGCGGATGGGGAAATACCACCACGCTGACCGGCGGCAAGGCTTACCCCGACTTCTTCCGCATCGCCAACCTCGTGCTCTTCCCTGACGACATGTGCGGATCGCACGGCACCTACGTCGTCAACGGCGTCGCCTTTCGCGGTTTCGGCGCCTCCGATGCCGATCCCGACACGATGCTCTGCGCGGGAGCAGCCGACACGAACGGGCGGATCATCGACTCATGCCAGGGTGACTCCGGCGGCCCGCTTGTCTCGGCGACGGGCGGCCCGGAGCGACTGATCGGAGTGGTCAGCTGGGGTGATCAGTGCGCGAGCAAGTACCCGGGCGTCTATACCCGCGTCGCGGCGATGTACGACTTCCTGCTCAAGCAAGGAGCCATCGAGATGGATCCACCTCCTGTCGCGCCATCGATCTCACTGGGCACGTTGTCCGGAGCCCTGCGTGTTTCGTTCACTGATCCTGCTCCGACATCCGCCATGACCGAGTTCACCGCACGCGCGACAGACCCCCTCGGCAACTCAGTCGAGTGCACGGCGATTCCGCATCCCGATGGCCTTGCGCCGCACTGCACGATCAACGGGCTGACCAATGGAACGACCTACTCCGTCACCGCGGTGGGCAGCAATGTCGCCGGCGCGTCACCTGAGTCCTCTGCCGTGATCGGCACCCCCGCGCCGGTGCCGACTCCCGGTGAGATCACCAAGGTCGCCGTGCAGAAGAACGGCGTGGTCGGCTTCATCGTGGCCCCCAGCAAGCGCGGCGGTTCCACCGTGACCAAGGACGTTGTGCGGTGCACTCCGATCTCCGGCGGCAAGACTCGTGCGGATCAAGTGGAGAAGCGCGTGGCCGTGGTCGCCAAGTTACGGCCGGTCGTCTACTCATGCGTGCACCGCATGACCAATGCCGCAGGAACTGGGGAGTCCTCACCACGCGCGGTATTGGCCCGCCGCTGAGCTACTGCTGAAGTGCTCTGCAGAGCATCGCTTCGCGAGTCTCTGCCGTCTGCGCCTGCACCTGCATGAACAGCGCCTCCCGCACGCGCCGCTCAGCTGAGTTGCCGCGGATCATCGCGGCACCTGATCGAGCGGTCACGACGGCGACGCAACTTCGCATGAGGAGATCGAGTGCTTCCGCCCTGATCCCACGTCGTGTCTCGACAGATTCGGCCGCGTCCTGCGCCGCGTAGGCCCGTGCGCGAATGTCGATGCACTGAGCCGCGAGGGAATCCGCAAGGCTGCGCATCGTGGAGTCCTGGCGACTACGCGCCAGGTCATCGAGATCACTGAGTGCGCCGCGAGTGATGCCGAAGATCGCGGGATTCGAGTTCGCGGTCTTGACCGAATCGGCAGCGCGCCATTCGTGGGCATTCAGGACGGCGACAACCTGCTCATCGGAGACGTGTAGATCCCGGAATTCGAGTGGTCGCGTGTGCGTGCCGCCCATCGCCAGCAGCCGCAAGGGCTCTCCGATATTGACACCCGGAGTTCCGGACGGCACGTCGCCGGCCTTCAGGAAGAAGCAGACGAGCATGCCGGCGTCCTCGACCATCACCATGACGACATCGGCGATATCCCAACTGGTGACCCAGTCAAGGGTGCCAGTGACTCTCCAGCCACCTGCCACCCGCTCGGCGCGCGGATTCGGCGTACCCGGTCGGCGCAGATGCGCGTGAGCTACACCGGAGAGAAGCTCGCCTGACTCGAGACCGGGGAGCAGATCGGCTCGGAGCGCGGCTGCCTCCGGCCGAGCGGAGTCGGCCAGGACGCGGAGCGGAGTCTGATGCTGGGTCCAGCAGAACCAAGTCGAGGCATCAGCGCGGGCAATGAGCTCTGTGAGCTCGCGTTGCTCCTGCGCGACGAGCGGAGTCCCGAGGAGCCCCGCATCGGCGAGGTGATCGAGCGCCACCCGCGCAACGCCGACATCGTCGACGAAATCGGCGCCCGGCACCAGTACGTCATCGATCAGCGCCGCGATGTGCGGGAGTTCCGTGCTCGCTGACCCGACAATGTCCACGAGTCGATTATGGCTTGCTACCGTGACGGCATGAGTCGTCGCGATCCCCTGCTGGTGCCGCGCATGGCCGAGCACTCGACCTCGATCTTCGGCGAGATGTCGGCGCTCGCAGCGCGAGTCGGCGCGATCAACCTCGGTCAGGGATTCCCCGATACGGACGGTCCGCAGGAGCTCAAGGCGGTCGCCGAGACAGCCATAGACGAGGGTCGCGGCAATCAGTATCCGCCCGCGCACGGTCTGCTCGAACTGCGCGAAGCGATCGCGTTCCATCAGGAGCGCTTCTACGGCATTCACCTGAATCCCGTGACCGATGTGGTGGTCACCACCGGGGCTTCCGAAGCCCTGCAGTCGGCATTGCTCGCCCTGATCGAGCCCGGCGATGAGGTCGTGATGTTCGAGCCGTGGTTCGACATCTATGCCGCCGGCATCTCTCTCGCACGAGGCACACGCGTCAGCGTTCCGCTCGGCGGCAACGACTACCGCCCCGATATCGACGCCCTGCGTGCCGCGATCACGCCCCGTACTCGCATCCTCCTGATCAACTCCCCGCATAACCCGACAGGCATCGTCTTCACCCGTCACGAGCTTGAAGCCATTGCGAAGATCGCCATCGACAACGACCTCATCGTGATCTCCGACGAGGCATACGAGCACCTGTGGTTCGACGATCACGTGCATATTCCGATCGCGACCTTGCCCGGAATGTTCGAACGCACGATCACCGTCGGATCCGGTGGCAAGTCGTTCTCCTTCACCGGCTGGAAGGTCGGGTGGGCAACAGGGCCTGCCGACCTCATCGGCGCCGTGCGCGTCGTGCGCCAGCACCTCTCGTATGTGTCCGGCGGGCCATTCCAGTACGCGATCGCCGCGGGGTTGCGACTGCCCGACGAGTACTTCCGGGAGTTCCGAATGGGCTTAAGCGCCCAGCGCGACCTGCTGTGCAACGGCCTCGAGGAGATCGGCCTGCGCGTCATCCGCCCGCAGGGTACGTACTTCGCGACGACCGATGTTCGCCCACTCGGTTACGAGAGCGGCCTGCAGTTCTGCCGTGACCTGCCGGAGAAGGCCGGAGTCGTCGCCATCCCGCATGAGGTCTTCTGCGATAACCCCGAGGTGGGTCGCCCCTACGTGCGCTGGGCCTTCTGCAAGCAACCCGCCGTACTCGAGGAAGCACTGCAGCGACTGCGCGCCGGGTTCGGCCGCTGATGGCGATCCTGGTCGACACGGCCATCTGGCCCGCCCACGATCGACTCTGGTGCCACCTGATCAGCGATACGTCGGTCGACGAACTTCATGCCTTCGCTCGGGAACTCGGCATTCCTGAACGCGGCTTCGAGGGCGATCACTACGACATCCCTGACGAGTACCGGGATCAGGCAATAGCGAAGGGCGCCATCCCTGTCACCTCGCGCGAGATCGTTACCGCTCTCTACGCATCGGGACAACGACAGCGCCCTTCACTGCGCAATGCCTAACTCTTCAGCGACAGCTCATCCCCGTCAGCATCGATATGCACCGTGCTGCCATCGTGCACCTCACCGCTGAGAATCGCCTTCGCGAGCTGATCGCCGATGGCGGTCTGCACGAGGCGGCGCAGCGGGCGGGCACCGTAGATCGGGTCGAAACCGCGATCGACAAGCCAGCGCTTGGCGTCATCGCTGACATCAAGGGTGATGCGGCGATCGTCGAGGCGTGACTGAAGCTGATCGATCTGGATGTCGGCGACCCGGGTGAGCACCGCGTGGTCGAGGGGCTCGAAGGCCACGATTCCATCCAGACGGTTGAGGAACTCCGGCCGGAACTGCTGCCGTACGAGGCTCAGCGCGAGCTCCTTGCGCTCCTCGTACGGCATCGAGGTGTCGACGAGGAACTGCGAACCCGTGTTCGAGGTCAGGATCAAGATCACGTTGCGGAAGTCGACCGTGCGACCCTGGCCATCGGTGAGACGGCCGTCATCGAGAACCTGAAGCAGGATGTCGAAGACCTCCGGATGCGCCTTCTCGACCTCATCGAGCAGCACGACCGAGTACGGGCGACGGCGCACGGCCTCAGTGAGCTGACCGCCTTCAACGTAACCGACGTACCCGGGCGGCGCACCGACAAGGCGCGAGACCGCGTGCTTCTCGGAGTACTCGCTCATGTCGATGCGGATCATTGCCCGCTCGTCATCGAACAAGAACTCGGCGAGCGCCTTCGCGAGCTCGGTCTTGCCTACGCCGGTCGGACCCAGGAACAGGAAGGAACCGGTCGGACGATTCGGATCGGAGATTCCGGCACGTGCACGACGCACGGCATCACTGACCTCGCGCACGGCCTCCTGCTGGCCGACGACGCGCTTGCTCAGTTCGTCCTCCATGCGCAGCAGCTTCTGGCTCTCGCCCTCCAGCAGTCGACCAGCGGGAATGCCCGTCCAGGCCGCGACGACTTCAGCGATGTCGTCGGCGGTGACTTCTTCCTTCACCATCGCTGCACGACTGTTCGTCTCGGCCGTCACACGCTCGAGATCGGCTTCAAGCGCGGGCAGGTCGGCGTAGATGATGCGTGACGCCTGCTCGAAATCGCCCGCGCGCTGCGCGCGATCAGCCGTGGCACGCAGTTCATCGATCGAGACCTTGATCTCGCCAATGCGATCCAGGCCCGACTTCTCGGCATCCCAGCGCGCACGAAGCCCGCGCAGTTCTTCGTCCTTGTCGGCGATCTCGGCGCGAATCGCATCGAGACGTGCCTTCGATGCATCGTCGGTCTCCTTGGAGATCGCCATCTCTTCCATGCGCAGGCGATCCACCTGGCGCTGGAGCACGTCGATCTCGACCGGCGACGAATCGATCTCCATGCGCAGGCGCGAGGCCGACTCATCCATGAGGTCAATGGCCTTGTCGGGAAGGAACCGCGAGGTGATGTAGCGGTCCGAAAGAGTCGCCGCAGCAACCAGTGCACCATCGGAGATAACCACCTTGTGGTGTGCCTCGTACTTCTCCTTGATGCCGCGCAGAATCGAGATGGTGTCCTCCACCGAAGGCTGGTTCACCAGCACCTGCTGGAAGCGGCGCTCGAGGGCTGCGTCCTTCTCGATGTACTCGCGGTACTCATCGAGGGTGGTCGCACCGATCATGCGCAGCTCACCGCGAGCGAGCATCGGCTTGAGCATGTTGCCCGCATCCATCGCGCCCTCGCCGCCGGCGCCTGCACCGACAACGGTGTGGAGCTCATCGATGAAGGTGATGATCTGGCCATCGGAATTCTTGATCTCGTCGAGAACGGCCTTCAGCCGCTCCTCGAACTCGCCGCGGTACTTCGCACCGGCCACCATGGCGCCGAGATCGAGTGAATACAGGGTCTTGCCCTGAAGTGACGTGGGAACGTCACCCTCGACAATGCGTCGGGCCAGCCCCTCAACGACGGCGGTCTTGCCCACGCCGGGCTCGCCGATGAGCACAGGGTTGTTCTTCGTGCGACGCGATAGCACCTGAATCGTGCGGCGTACTTCCTCATCACGACCGATGACCGGGTCGATCTTCCCCTCGCGAGCGCGAGCCGTGAGATCGATGCCGTACTTCTCGAGTGCCTGGAAGGTGCCCTCCGGCTCTGCCGAGGTCACGCGCGAGCTTCCGCGCACCTGCTGAAGTGCGTCAATGAGTGCAGTCGGAGTCGCGCCCTGCTGAGCGAGACGATCGGAGACACCCGGGCCGCCATCCTGGGCAAGTGCGATGAGCAGATGCTCAGTGCTGACGTACTCGTCGCCGCGCTCCTTGGAGAGCGACTGCGCCGCATTGAGGACCTTGTAGGAGGCATTGCTGAGCTGCGGGCTCGAGACCGAGGAACCGCTCGCCGACGGAAGCGCGTCCACGGCAGCGCGCACCTGCTGGGTGAGCTGGGCGTGATTCGCGCCGACAGCGTTGAGCAGTGCGCTGGCGATGCCCTCGCCTTGCTGCAGCAACGAGTCGAGTAGATGCAGCGGCTCGACCTGGGCATTGCCCTTTGCCGCAGCGATACGCACCGATGCGCCAAGGGCATCCTGTGCCTTCGTGGTGAATTGGATATCCATTGCTTCCTGCCTTCGTTCGTTCTAAGAGTTGCTACCCCGTGATCGGCGATCAGGTCGCCAGACCACCAGGGAGGTCGATGACTTCTCGCGGTGGACCTCTGCGAGGCGGCCACGCAAGTGGAGAACCTCCTCCTGCAGGGCCAGCACGCGCTTGATTCCCTCGAGGCTCAGGCCCTCGCCCGAGAGCTCCGCGATCTCGCGAAGTCGAGTGATGTCCTGAGCTGAGTAGAGCCGGTTGCGGCCGGCGACTCGCGTGGGTGACACCAGGCCCAGGCGGTCGTACTGACGCAGGG
>JBPCSY010000068.1:0-5110 GCA_051006695.1 Candidatus Nanopelagicales bacterium | reverse complement strand
GGTCGCGTCCTTCGGCGATTGCCAGTTCTCGGATCGTGATGACGCGCTTGTAGTCCTTGGGCATGACCTTGGTGAAGCGCGCGGACGATGCCGCCCAGTTCTGGAGGAGCTCTGTCGCGAAGATCGATTCGGTCTCCTCGACATGGCGGCGGATGATTCCCTCGAGCACGTCGAGATCCTCTCCCCCGACGGTCTCGAGTTCGACCATCTCCGGATTAACCCTCGCCGGGTCAAGATCGATCACGAAGGCCACGCCACCTGACATTCCCGCACCGAGATTGCGACCGGTTGTACCGAGAATCGCGACGATTCCGCCGGTCATGTACTCGAGTGCATGATCACCGACGCCTTCGACGACGGCGGTCGCGCCGGAATTACGCACGCAGAAACGCTCTCCCACACGACCGCGTAGGTAGATCTCGCCCGAAGTTGCGCCATAGCCGATGACGTTTCCGGCAATGATGTTCTCGTGCGCACGGAAGATTGCCGCGCGATCCGGGCGCACCACGATGCGCCCACCCGAGAGGCCCTTGCCGACGTAATCGTTCGCATCACCCTCAAGTCGCAGCGTGATTCCCGCAGGCAGGAACGCGCCGAATGACTGGCCAGCCGAACCGTGGAAGGTGAGATCGATCGTGCCGTCAGGCAGCCCCGCTCCCCCGTATGCGCGAGTTACCGCACTGCCGAGCATCGTGCCGACCGTCCGATTGACGTTGCGGATCTCGAACGTCGCACGGATCGGCTCCGCCCTCTCGATCGCGGGCGCGCACAGGCGCAGGAGCTCCTGGTCAAGGGCGGCCTCGAGACCATGATCCTGCGCAACGACCTGACGACGTGGTGCCGATGGCCCGATATCCGGGACATGCAGTATCGGTGCGAGATCGAGGCCAGATGCCTTCCAATGCTCGACAGCGCGCTCCACGTCAAGGAACTCGGCTTGGCCCACCGCCTCATCAATGCTGCGGAAACCCAGGGCCGCGAGATATCCGCGCACCTCCTCTGCGATGTACTCGAAGAATGTCTCGACGAACTCAGGCTGGCCGCTGAAACGCTCGCGCAGAACCGGGTTCTGCGTGGCGACACCCACTGGGCAGGTTTCGAGGTGGCAGACGCGCATCATGACGCAACCCATCACCACCAACGGTGCAGTGGCAAAGCCGAACTCCTCTGCGCCGAGAAGGGCAGCGATCACGACATCACGACCGGTCTTGAGCTGGCCGTCTGCCTGGACGACGATGCGATCACGCAGGCCATTGAGGAGCAGGGTCTGCTGAGCTTCCGCCAGCCCGAGTTCCCATGGAGTGCCGGCATGCTTCAACGACGTCAGCGGGGAGGCACCTGTTCCACCGTCGAATCCTGAGATGAGCACGACATCGGCATGCGCCTTGGCCACGCCTGCGGCGACGGTGCCGACACCGATCTCCGAGACGAGCTTGACGTGCACGCGCGCCTGGGGATTCGCGTTCTTCAGGTCATGGATGAGCTGTGCGAGATCCTCGATCGAATAGATGTCATGGTGAGGCGGCGGTGAGATGAGGCCCACGCCGGGAGTGGAATGCCGCGTCTTGGCCACCCACGGGTAGACCTTGTGCCCGGGGAGCTGGCCACCCTCGCCCGGCTTGGCCCCCTGGGCCATCTTGATCTGGATGTCGTCGCTATTGACGAGGTACTCACTCGTGACGCCGAAACGACCGGACGCCACCTGCTTGATCGACGAGCGCTTGGAATCGCCGTTGGCCATGGGCAGGAAGCGCTCGGGATCCTCACCACCTTCACCGGTGTTGGACTTCGCGCCCATGCGATTCATGGCAATGGCCAGAGTCTCGTGCGCCTCGGCCGAAATCGAGCCGTACGACATCGCACCCGTCGAGAAGCGCTTGATGATGTCGGCAGCCGACTCGACCTCGTCGATCGGAACGGGCGGGCGCAGGCCCTGTCGCAGGTTGAACAGCCCGCGCAGGGTCATCAGTCGCTCCGACTGGCTGTCCACGCGCTCGGTGTATTCCTGGAAGATGTCGAATCTCTTATTGCGAGTCGCGTGCTGGAGCCGGAACACCGTCTCGGGATCGAACAGATGTTGCTCACCCTCACGGCGCCACTGGTACTCGCCGCCGACATTGAGGGTGCGGTGGGCGGGTGCAATGCCTGATGGCGGGTAGGCCACCGCATGGCGGGCCGCGACCTCTTGAGCGATGACGTCGAGACCGATGCCACCGAGCTTCGATGAGGTGCCCACGAAATAGGTGTCGACGAGTTCACGCGAGAGACCGATCGCCTCGAAGATCTGAGCGCCGCGGTACGAGGCCACCGTGGAGACGCCCATCTTCGACATGACCTTCAGAAGCCCCTTGCCCAGCGACTTCACGACATTGCGCATGGCCTTCTCGGGCGTGACACCCTCGATGACACCACGGCGCACGAGATCCTCGACGGATTCAAGTGCGAGGTAAGGGTTGACGGCGGCGGCGCCATACCCGACGAGCAGTGCGACATGATGCACCTCGCGCACGTCCCCTGCCTCGATGAGCAGACTGACCATGGTGCGGGTCTTGGTGCGCACCATGTGGTGGTGAACGGCAGCGCAGAGCAACAACGACGGGATCGGAGCCATCTCAGCATTGCTGTCCCGGTCGGAGAGCACGATGAATCGCTTGCCCTGCCGAATGACCGCATCGACTTCGTGGAAGATCTCAGTGAGGCGCTGCGCGAGCCCTTCTCCGCCCTGGGATACCCGGTAAAGCCCGCTGATTCGCACTCCGGCGAAGCCAGGCTGAGTCCCATCGGCATTGATGTGCAAGATCTTGGCGAGCTCATCGTTGTCGATGACTGGGAATGGGAGCACCACGGCGCGCGAGTGCTCCGGTGCGGCTTCAAGCAGATTGCCCTCTGGCCCGATGATGCTCGACAACGAGGTCACGATCTCCTCGCGAATGGCATCAAGCGGCGGATTTGTCACCTGGGCGAACAGCTGCTGGAAGTAGTCGAACAGCATTCGCGGACGCGCCGAGAGAACCGCGACAGGCGTGTCCGTGCCCATCGAGCCGATGGGCTCGATTCCGAGCGTGGCCATCGGCTCGAGGATGATGCGCAGCTCCTCCTCGGTGTATCCGAAAGTCTGCTGGCGACGTGCGACCGACCCGTGAGTGTGCACGATGTGCTCGCGCTCGGGCAGGTCATCGAGATGGACGAGCCCTGCGTCGAGCCACTCCTGATACGGGGCCTCGGCCGCGAGCTGTGACTTGATCTCATCGTCCTCGATAATGCGATGCTGCACAGTGTCGACGAGGAACATCAGGCCGGGCTGCAGACGTCCCTTGCGCACGATGCTCGCGGGATCGATGTCGAGCACGCCGGACTCGGAGCCGAGAACCACGAGTCCGTCGTCCGTGACCCAGAATCGTCCGGGGCGCAGTCCATTGCGGTCCAGTACGGCACCGATGACGGATCCGTCGGTGAAGCACACGTTCGCGGGGCCGTCCCAGGGTTCCATGAAGGTGGCGTGGTACTCGTAGAAGGCCCGGCGCGCGGGATCCATGCTGAGGTTGTTCTCCCAAGCCTCCGGGATCATCATCAGCACTGAATGCGGCAGTGATCGTCCGCCGAGATGAAGTAACTCGAGCACTTCATCGAAGGAGGCCGAGTCGCTTCCGCCGTTGGCGCAGATCGGGAAGAGCCGCGTCAGATCACCAGGAAGGACAGAGGAGGTCAGCATCGACTCGCGTGCGCGCATCCAGTTGCGGTTGCCCTGAACGGTGTTGATCTCGCCGTTATGGGAGATATACCGGTAGGGATGAGCGAGCGGCCATGACGGGAAGGTGTTGGTCGAGAAGCGCGAGTGCACCAGGGCGAGGGCCGAGGCCACCCGAATGTCGGAGAGATCGGGGTAGAAGGGCTCCAGCTGACCCGTCGTCAGCATCCCCTTGTAGACGATCGTGCGCGAGGAGAGTGAGCTGAAGTAGACGCCCGCATCGTGCTCGGAGCGCTTGCGAAGGCCGAACACCGAGCGATCGAGCTCGAGTCCTGAGAGCCGGGGGGTGGTGGCAACGAAGAGCTGCTCGAAGACCGGCATGACGCTGCGAGCCGTCGCTCCGACGGTCGAGGCATCGACGGGCACCTCTCGCCAGCCGAGGACCTCGACGCCCTCCTCGGCAGCGATCGCCTCGATGCGAGCCTTGGCACGCGCTCGATCAGCAGCATCGGCAGGGAGGAAGGCGATGCCTGCGGCGTAGGCGCCTTGCTCCGGCAGCGGGAAGGGGACGACCTCGCGGAAGAAGGCATCAGGAATCTGGAACAGGATTCCGGCGCCATCACCACTATCGGGCTCGCTGCCCGATGCACCTCGGTGCTCCAGGTTGCGCAGGGCGGTCAGCGCCTTGTCGACGATGTCGTGCGAAGGAATACCGGTCAAGGTGGCGACGAAGGCGACACCGCATGCGTCATGCTCACGGGAGGGGTCATACAGACCCTGTGCCGCCGGGGCATTGGAGTACGTGGCCATGAGTTGTCCTTGTCGTCGCCGGGATGCTCTCGGGCGTGCCCGAGTCAGTCACAGGACGACGTTGGCCTGCGGGGAGATTCTACGCGATGGGGGCGTCGAGGACGAATCGAGCCTGATCGACGTCCAGGGCCATCTGGTCGAGGAAGGCTTCCAGGGAGTCGAAGACGCCCTGAACCCGTAGACGGCGGACGAAACTCACCCGCGACGGTAGACCGTAGAGATCCAGGCCTTCGTGATCAATGCAGTACGCCTCGATTCGCAGCTCAGCACCCTGGAATTGCGGGTTCGTGCCGACTGAGATCGCGGCCGGGTACCTCTCACCGGCGGCATCGAGCCAGCCTGCATAGACGCCATCGGCCGGCACGAGCATGCCCGGGGCCGTCTGCACATTTGCGGTGGGGTAGCCGAGGTCTCGGCCGCGATGGTCACCGTGCACCACCGTGCCGGTCAGCGAGAACGGTCGCCCCAGCACCTCGGCAGCATCCTGAACATCGCCGCTCGTGACAAGGCGGCGAATTCGAGTCGAGGACCACGGCGCTGAGTCGGCGGCTACGGGTACCACGTGCGCCTCGATACCCCTCTGGGCGCACTCGGCTATGAGCACCTCCGGGG
>JBPCSY010000067.1:0-4439 GCA_051006695.1 Candidatus Nanopelagicales bacterium | reverse complement strand
CCTTCACCAGTTCGACGTAGTCGTCGGTGAAGTTCCAGAAGAAGGTCTCGGCGAGCTCGAGGGCCTTCGCGTAGTTGAAGTCCTCGAAGGCGCGCGTGGCCTGCTCGACCGTGGTCGCCAGGCGTGCGAGCAGCGCCTTGTCGACGGCCTCGGTGATCGCGGCAGGGTTCTCCTGCGCATCGAAGCCGAGCACGAACTTGCTGGCATTGAGGATCTTGATCGCCAGACGGCGACCGATCTTCATCTGGCCGACATCGAATGCCGTATCAGTGCCGGGGCGACCCGAGGCTGCCCAGTAGCGCACCGCGTCGGAGCTGTATTCGTCGAGCAGGGCCATCGGCGTGACGACATTGCCCTTCGACTTGCTCATCTTCTTGCGGTCGGGATCGAGGATCCAGCCCGAGATCGCGGCATGCTGCCACGGCAGGCGGTCTTCCTCGAGATCGGCGCGCACGACGGTGGAGAACAGCCAGGTGCGGATGATCTCGTGGGCCTGTGGGCGGACGTCCATCGGGAACACGCGGGAGAAGAGATCGGGATCTCGCTCCCAGCCGCCGGCGATCTGCGGGGTGAGTGAGCTGGTGGCCCAGGTGTCCATGACATCCGGGTCGCCCATGAATCCACCGGGCACGCCGCGCTGCGCCTCGGTGAAGCCCTCGGGGGCATCACTCGATGGATCGATGGGCAGTGATGCCTCCGACGGAACCAGGATCTGGTCGTACATCGGGTTACCAGCCTCGTCGAGGCGGTACCAGACCGGGATCGGAACACCGAAGAAGCGCTGGCGCGAGACGAGCCAGTCACCGTTGAGGCCCTCGACCCAGTTCTCGTAGCGCACCTGCATGTGAGCGGGGTGCCAGGTGATCTGGCGACCGCGCTCGAGCAGCTCATCGCGCAACTGCGGGTTTCGGCCGCCGTTGGTGAGGTACCACTGGCGCGTGGTGACAATCTCGAGCGGCTTGTCGCCCTTCTCGAAGAACTTCACCGGGTGGGTGATCGGCTTGGGTTCGCCGAACATGGCACCGCTGGTCGTCAGGATCTCGACCATGCGCTCCTTGGCAGTGTGGCTGGTCGCGCCCTTGATGGTCTCGTAGTTCGTGATGCCCTCGGGAGTGACGATCCACTCGGGTACGTCGGGGAGGATGCGGCCGTCCCAGCCGATGATCGGGCGGGTAGGCAACTGGAGCTCGCGCCACCAGGTTACGTCGGTGAGATCGCCGAACGTGCAGATCATCGCGATACCGGAGCCCTTCTCCGGGTCGGCAAGGGTGTGCGCGAGCACCGGCACCTCGACGCCGAAGGCGGGCGTGGTGACGGTGGTGCCGAAGAGCGGCTGGTAGCGCGCGTCGTCGGGATGGGCGACGAGAGCCACGCACGCGGCAAGTAGTTCGGGGCGGGTGGTCTCGATGAATACGAGATTCGACGGATCAACCGTCGTGGGGAATCCGATGCGGTGGTACGCACCGGGGCGCTCACGGTCTTCTAGCTCTGCCTGAGCAACAGCGGTCTTGAAGGTGACGTCCCACAGGGTCGGTGCCTCGGACTGGTACGCCTCGCCGCGCGCGAGGTTACGCAGGAAAGCCAGCTGGCTCACGCGCTGCGCATTGGCATCAATGGTCTGGTATGTCTGCGACCAGTCGATCGACAGGCCCATCCGGCGCCACAGTTCCTCGAAGACGACTTCGTCTTCCACCGTGAGCTTCTCGCACAGCTCGACGAAGTTCTTGCGCGAGACCGGGATCTGATGCTTGGCGTCAGGCTCGGCCGGCGGAGTGAAAGCAGGGTCATACGGCAGGCTCGGATCGCAGCGCACGCCGAAGAAGTTCTGCACGCGACGCTCGGTCGGCAGGCCATTGTCGTCCCAGCCCATCGGGTAGAACACCTCGAAGCCGCGCATCCGCTTGTAACGGGCCATGCAGTCGGTGTGGGTGTACGAGAACACATGGCCGACGTGCAGCGAGCCACTGACGGTCGGTGGTGGGGTGTCGATCGAGAACACCTGCTCGCGAGTCTTGCTACGGTCGAAGCGGTAGGTGCCCTGCTCCTCCCAGGCGGCAGCCCAGGTGGCCTCCACGCCATCGAGGGTCGGCTTCTCGGGCAGTCGCGCACTCGTACTCATGGGGGAAATCCTATTGAGAGGAGCGGAAGGTGCCTGAGGCGGCGGCAGCCGCCGAGCGCTCCCTAGTATCAAGATGTGGATGCGGGGCAGATCGAGCAGATCATCCGCACCGGCATTGCCCTGATCCTCCTGACCGGGGCAACTCTCCTCGTATTTCGGCTGGGGGCCTTAAGGCTCAAGGGTGAGCTGCTGATCTCCGCACTTCGTGCGCTCATCCAGCTCGCTCTCGTCGCGGTCATCATTGCCTGGATCTTCCGGCATCCCGAAGGTGCTCTCGTCTACCTGGCGGTAATGCTGGTCGTGGCGGCATGGACCTCGACCCGTCGAATTGGCGGGGATCGACGTGATTACCTGGTCGTGCTTCTCGCCATCGCCCTCGGTGCAGGTGCCACGATCTCGATCGTTCTCCTCTCGGGCGCCCTTCCGCGCACGGCTCAGAGCATGCTGCCTTTCTCGGCGCAAATGATTGGTGGCGCGATGACGGCCGCCTCGCTCGCGGGTCTTCGCCTCCGCGATGACATTCGATCGAACTGGAATGAGTTCGAGGGTTACCTAGCCCTGGGAGCCACCATTCACCGCGCGGGCCGTGAATTCGCCAATCGCGCGACCGAGCGTTCACTCGTGCCTTCGCTCGATCAGACGAAGAGTGCTGGGCTGGTCACCTTGCCCGGTGCGTTCGTTGGCCTACTTCTTGGTGGCGCGAGCCCGATGCTTGCCGCGCAGATTCAACTTCTTGTTCTCGTGGGTCTCCTACTCGCTCAGGCCTTGACCGCGCTTCTCGTGACGCGCTGGGTCAGCCCAATCGATCGTTTGCCGCCGATCGTCGTCACCAAGTGATGGAATGACCCGGTGATCACCGATTCCGCCACTGTCGTCATCATCGGAAGCGGAATGGGCGGAGGTACCCTCGCGTGGGGTCTCTCCCGTCGGGGCATCGACGTGCTGGTGATCGAGCGTGGTGACTACCTGCCCAGGGAGCCCCAGAACTGGTCGCCGCAGGCTGTCTTCGTCGAGAAGCGCTACAAGCCCTCCGAGACCTGGGTCAATGACGCCGATGACACCGAGTTCGGCCCGGGCGTGCACTACGTGGTCGGTGGCAACACGAAGGTCTACGGCTCGAGCCTTCCGCGCTTCCGTGAGCGCGACTTCGAGGAGACGATCTACCCGAACGGCATCTCGCCGGCCTGGCCCTTCCGTTACGCGGATATCGAGCCGTACTACTCACAGGTCGAGGCACTGTTCAAGGTGCACGGCACGACGGGCGAGGATCCCACCGAGCCGTGGCGTAGCCAGCCCTACCCGTACCCCGCGCTGGCCCAGGAGGCCTACATTGAGGAGACGATGATGCGACTGCAGGCCCAGGGCCTGCATCCGTCACCGACCGCGATCGGCGTCGACCTGCAGCCCGGCGGCTCCTGCATTCGCTGCAGCACCTGCGATGGCTTCCCCTGCCGACTCGGCGCGAAGTCCGATGCCGAGACCTGCGCGCTTGGTCCGGCGCTGATGACCGGTCACGTGCGCCTGCTCACCGGCGTGCGCGTCACCGAGCTCGAGACTGATGGCACCGACCGCGTTGTCCGCGCGGTGGGGGAGAAGGACGGCGAGCGCGTCGAGATAACCGGCAATGCCTTCGTCGTCTCGGCAGGCGCCGCGAACTCGGCGGCCCTGCTCCTGCGCAGTCGCAGTGAGCGCTTCCCCGACGGTCTTGCCAATGGCACCGGGCTCGTCGGCCGAAACTTCATGATGCATAACAACACTCACATCGCCGCGATCGATCCGCGCCGCAAGAACGATGTCGTGTTCCAGAAGACCTTTGCCATGAACGACTTCTATGACGACCTGGGTGACGGCTTCCCCGGCGGCACGATCCAGATGATCGGCAAGGTACAAGCGTCAATGATGAAGACCCATGCCACCCATGCGCCGCTCATCATGCTCAAGCGGATGGCCGAGCGCAGCCTGGAATTCCTCGTGATGACGGAAGACACCCCTGCGCCGCACAACCGCATCACAGTCGGCAGTGACGGGCGCATTCGCGTCGCCTGGAATCGCACCAACTATGACCGTCACGAACTGCTACTGGACAAGGCCACCAAGGCCTTCCGCAAGGCCGGCTATGTCGGGCTCTTCCAGCAGCGCTTCACCATCGACATGAATAGCCACATGTGTGGCACCGTGGTGGCAGGTACTGATTCGGCTACCAGCGTGCTTGACCCCTGGTGCCGTGCGCACGACGTGCGAAACCTTCTCGTGGTCGACTCGGCCTTCTTCCCGTCGTCAGCCGCCCAGAACCCGGCGCTGACCATCGGGGCCCAAGCGT
>JBPCSY010000066.1:0-5251 GCA_051006695.1 Candidatus Nanopelagicales bacterium | reverse complement strand
TACGACCGCGACAAGCAGGGTACGCGTGCCTTCCGTCTCTCGCGGATGGTCAGTGATCCGACAGCATCCGGTGGCATTGAACACCCGGCTCCGAGCGGTACTGACCTTCGGTCACTCATTGATCCCTCCTCTCGATCCGGCGAGCGGTTGTCGGCCCGTGTTCGAGTGGCTGCCGGTGCCGGTGCTGCCGTGCGTCGGCTCTCGAACGATGAACTAGCGGTCGATGTCGCGGGGGAACTTCGCATCGAGGCTGCAGATGGCGGGGCCCTGCTCTCCACCGTTCTCTTCGCCGGTGATGGTGTCGAGATCATGGAGCCTGCCCCATTGCGAGCCGAGATCGTCGAGGCGCTCTCGCGCCTTCGAGATATGCATGCCGAGGCTCGCTCATGAGTTCGAGTACCTCAGCCGAACGACTGTCACGAATGCTGGCCCTGGTGCCATGGCTCATCGCTCATGACGGTGTCACCATCGAGGAAGCCGCGACTCATTTCGGGATCTCGGCCGAGCAGCTCGAGAAGGATCTCTGGCTCCTCATCGTCTGCGGACTACCGGGTTACGGTCCCGATCAGCTGGTCGATATCGATTTCTGGGATGACGGTCGGATCCATGTGCTCGACGCACAGACCCTCGACCGCCCACTTCGTCTGGGCGCCGACGAGGCGATGACCCTGATCCTCGGTCTCCGCCTGCTGGAACAGGTCCCCGGCGTGCATGATCGGTCGGCTCTCGTTTCCGCCGCAGCAAAGCTCGGCCAGGCCGTCGATCTTCCTGACGGCGAGGCGGCGGTGTCTGCGCAGCCCCAGATCGACGAGGCTGTCTCCGCGGCAGTTGCCACGGCGATCAACCTCGGTGCCGATCTGATGATCACCTACGCCTCGGGCACCAGTGACATCGTCTCCGAGCGTCGCATCAGCCCCCAGCAGGTGGTTCTCGCGGATGGCCGGGCCTACCTGGAGGCCTACTGCCACCTGGCCGGGGCCCTGCGCACCTTCCGCCTGGATCGGATCATGAAGATCAGCGCCGCCTCAGGGTCACGGGATATTCCTGAGATCGCTCCAGACCTCTCCGCGGCTTCTGCGGCCATTCTGGCCGTTGAGGCCGGATCGTCGTGGCTCATCGATGTGCTGGGCGCGCAGGCGCTGGGCACTGACCGTGATGGCCGCCAGCGGGTACGCCTGGAATACGCAGATCCACGCTGGCTCGTCAGGCTTGTCCTGAGTCGAGGAGGCCAGATCGAGATTCTCGAGCCCGCATCTGTGCGTATTGATGTGACAGATGCGGCCGCCAGCGCCCTCAGGGCGTACGCTGAGCACCAGTCGTTCGCTTGAGGAGAGGTCGCATATGTTCAGTCAGCTTCGGGGCTGGGAGCTTCCCGCCATCCTGATCATCGCGTTGCTCCTCTTTGGTGGCAAGAAGCTTCCTGAGGCCGCTCGCGGACTCGGTCGTTCCCTGCGCATCCTCAAGGCCGAGACCAAGGGTCTGAGCACAGATGAGACCACCGACGCTGCGGCGGACGCTCCTGCTGACAAGCCGGCGCAGGCACCGGTCGACCGCACTGAGGCCTAGGCCTCCTTGGCTCGAGGTAACCCCACGGCGGCGATGCCGCTGACGGGACATCTGCGTGAGCTTCGCTCACGTCTCGTGAAGTCTGCATTGGCCATTGCCATCGGCATGGTCGTGGGCTGGTATTACTACGACGAGATCTTTGCCTGGCTCAGCAAGCCCTTCAACTCGGTGATCGAGCAGGCTCGCGACGAAGGCAGAATCGTGACCCTGGCGCTGACCGGAGTCGCGGACCCTTTCGTCCTGCAATTGCAGATCGCCGCCGTCGCCGGGCTTGTCATCAGCTCGCCGATCTGGCTCTACCAACTCTGGCGTTTCATCACGCCCGGACTCCATCGTCACGAGAAGCGGTGGGCAGTGGCCTTCGTGGCCGTTGCGGTTCCGCTCTTCGGGGCGGGCGTCGTGCTTGCTTACACGGTTCTGCCGTATGGTCTCCAGATCCTCTTCGGTTTCACTCCTGAGAACGTGGAGAACATCGTCTCGGTCGACAAGTATCTGAGTTTCTTTATCCGGATGATCCTGATCTTCGGCGCCGGATTCCTGGCTCCCTTGATCCTGGTAGCCCTGAACTTTGCAGGGATTCTGTCCGGTCGAAAGCTCCTCTCCTGGTGGCGATGGATCATCTTCATCACGTGTCTGTTCGCTGCCGTCGCGACTCCGACCGGTGATCCCATCAATCTCCTGCTCCTGGCCATTCCAGTTCTGATTCTGCTGGCCCTCGCCGTCGTCATCTGCCTGCTCAATGACCGTCGACGTGATCGACGACGCCGCAGATCAGGTGAGATCGACTACGCAGAGCTCGATGACGACGAGATTTCACCCTTGCCACCGACGACTCCTTTGTCCTAGAGCCGGTCAGTGCCGAGCGTGGGGGAGAGCCCCGCAATTGATTCGTGAATAGTCTTAGGGAATGGCCTCGCCCGCAGAACGCTACGCAGCAGCGAAGGTACGCAATGCCGGGCGTGGATCGATGCTGACCGCATTCGCGGAAGCCTATGAATTTGGTCTTGACGGGTTCCAGATCGAAGCCTGCAAGGCATTGGAATCCGGTCGCAGTGTTCTTGTAGCCGCACCTACGGGAGCCGGAAAGACCATCGTTGGAGAATTCGCGATCGAACTCGCTCTTGCTGCGGGTCGAAAGTGCTTTTACACGACTCCGATCAAGGCACTGTCGAATCAGAAATTCCACGATCTCGTCGATCGGCACGGACCGGAGAAGATCGGCCTCCTGACCGGTGACACAAGTGTCAACAGCGAGGCTCCGATCGTGGTGATGACCACTGAGGTGCTTCGCAACATGCTCTATGCCGAGAGCGGCACTCTCCACGAGCTCAGTTACGTCGTGATGGACGAGGTGCACTATCTCGCTGATCGATTCCGGGGTGCCGTATGGGAAGAGGTGATCATCCATCTGCCGGCTTCGGTCACGGTGGCGGCCCTGTCGGCCACCGTCAGTAATGCTGAGGAGTTCGGCGCTTGGCTTGAGGCTGTACGAGGTGATACCGCGATCATCGTGGAAGAGCACCGGCCGGTGCCGCTGTGGCAGCACGTCGTCGCGGGACACCGAATGTACGACCTCTTCGTCGATGACGAGCAAACGATCGTCAATCCCGAGCTCACCCGAATAGCACGCGATGAAATCCAGCGGGCCAAGCTAGGCAAGGGTCGCGGAGGCGGTAGACAGCGCGGTGCCCATACGCCATGGCGCACCGATGTCATCGAGCGACTCGAGCAGGCCGAGTTGCTCCCGGCAATCTACTTTCTCTTCAGTCGTAAGGGCTGTGACGATGCGGTCAGCCAATGCCTGGCCGCGGGCCTTCGCCTCGTGCGCCGCGATGACCAGACTCAGATCCGCTCGATTGTTCTCGAGATGACGCGATCCTTACCCGATGAAGATCTCGACGCGCTCGGATTCAACGAATGGATTGATGGTCTCGAGCGCGGCATCGCCGCCCACCACGCTGGCATGCTCCCTGTCTTCAAGGAAGTAGTGGAGCACCTCTTCCAGGAGGGACTCCTCAAGGTCGTCTTCGCGACCGAAACCCTTGCCCTAGGCATCAATATGCCGGCGCGAAGCGTGGTGCTCGAGAAGCTCGTCAAGTGGAACGGCGAGACCCATGTCGACCTGACTCCTGGCGAGTACACCCAGCTCACGGGCAGGGCGGGTCGTCGTGGGATCGACGTGGAAGGCCACGCCGTCGTGCTCTGGCACCAGGGCATCGATCCGGTGAACTTGGCAGGCCTTGCCTCCACACGCACGTACCCGCTGAGATCGTCCTTCCAGCCGTCGTACAACATGGCGGTCAATCTTGTCGCACGCATGGGCTATCGGCCTGCCCGCGAAGTGCTCGAGACTTCATTTGCCCAGTTCCAGGCTGATAGGTCCGTTGTCGGACTCGCGACCCAATTGCGCAAGGTCGAGGAAGCCATGCAGGGGTACCGCGAATCGATGACCTGTCACCTCGGTGACTTCGAAGAGTACGCACGGCTCCGCGATCGTCTCTCGCAACGCGAGAAGACCATGACCCGCGATGCCAGTGCACGACGGCGCGATGCTGCGGTCGACTCACTGCGCAAGCTCAAGCCCGGCGACGTCATCTCGGTACCTGGAGGGCGCCGGGCCGGTCTCGTGCTGGTGCTGGATTCAGGAATGCGTCATGCCACCGACGAGCCACGTCCGATGGTGCTGACGCTGGAGCGTCAAGTACGACGCATCTCCAGTGTCGAGATCACCTCTCCGGTCGAATCGATCCTGCAGTTGAGGATTCCCAAGAATTTCAATGCGCGTAATGCTCAGGCGCGTCGTGAGCTCGCGCAGGTTCTTGCGAATGCCACTCGCGACCTGCCCCCCGGTCAACGTCACCGCAAGGCGGCTGCCGGGGAAGATGCTGAGATCACTGAAGTGAGGGCCGAGCTTCGTCAGCATCCCTGCCATGGCTGCGATGATCGCGAGGCGCATGCTCGCTGGGCAGAGCGCCTCATGCGCGCCCATCGAGAGGTAATCGATCTCGAGCAGCGCATCAACGGGCGTACGAACTCTGTGGCCCGACGCTTCGATCGTGTCTGCGACGTTCTTACGGAACTGGGATATCTCGAGGGTAAGGGTGATCAGATGAAGGTCACTGAAGCGGCTGCCGTTCTTACCCGGCTCTATTCGGAGGCTGACCTCCTGGCGGCACAGTGCATTCGTGACGGGATCTGGGGAGAGCTCGAACCCGCGGACCTGGCCGGCGTTGCCTCTGCTGTGGTGTTCGAGTCGCGCAAGCTCGATGAGGATGAGCCGATCGTCCTGCCGCGCGGAGTGGCCGGTTCCACGATCTCCTCAATGCTGCGCATCTGGGAGGGGCTGCACGAGGTGGAGCGCAAGCATCACCTCAGCATCACGCGAAAGCCCGATCCCGGGTTTGCCGTAGTCATGCAGAGGTGGGCATCAGGCACGAGTCTTCAGACCTTGCTTCTCTCCACTGACATCACCGCCGGTGATTTCGTGCGGTGGACGAGGCAGACCATTGACCTGCTCGGGCAGATTGCTCAGGCCACCCCTCGGGAGGATCCGCTCCATGATCGGGCCGTGATCGCAGCCGACCTGCTCAACAGGGGAGTGGTGTCGTACTCGTCGCAGCTTTAGCCGAGTCGTATGCCCAATTGCTTCGCTAGGTCAGCGAATTGTCGCTGCACGCCCCACTCC
>JBPCSY010000065.1:0-6396 GCA_051006695.1 Candidatus Nanopelagicales bacterium | reverse complement strand
AGTCCGAGGTGTCGACCGCCTGGAACATCGATGCCTACCGCTTCGATCTTCCGTTCATCGCGGCTCCGATGGATTCCGTTGTCAGCCCGGCGAGCGCCCAGGTACTTGCCGCGCAGGGCACCCTGCCGACCCTGAATGCCGAGGGCCTGTGGGCGCGTTACGAGGATCCGAGCGCACTGCTCGCCGAGATCGCCTCACTCGACCCGGCCAAGGTCACCCCGCGCATGCAGGAGATCTACGCAGCGCCGGTCAATGCCGATCTCGTTGCCCAGCGCATTGCCGAGATCAAGGCGTCAGGCATTACCCTCGCCGTGGGCATGAGCCCGCAGGCCACAGCAGAGCTCGCCCCGCGTGCGGCGGCGGCCGGCGCCGACCTCATCGTCATCCGCGGCACCACGGTCTCCGCCGAGCACGTGTCGGCATCCGATAATCCGCTGAACCTAAAGCAGTACATCTACGAACTCGACGTTCCCGTGATTGTCGGCGGCTGTGCCACGTACCAGGCAGCACTGCATCTCATGCGCACCGGTGCGGCAGGCGTACTCGTCGGCTTCGGCGGCGGCTCCTCGCACACCACCGCTGATGTTCTCGGCGTGCGCGTGCCCATGGCCTCTGCCATCGCCGATGTCGCCGCAGCTCGCCGTGATTACCTCGATGAGTCGGGTGGCCGTTACGTGCATGTGATCGCTGACGGCTCGACCGGTCGCAGCGGAGACATCGTCAAGGCCTTCGCGTGCGGCGCTGATGCGGCCATGGTCGGCTCGGTTCTCGCTCGCGCCACCGATGCGCCCGGCGGCGGCACCCACTGGGGCGCCGAGGCCTGGCACGCGGATCTTCCGCGCGGTGACCGCAACGTGATGAAGCAGTCGGGCACCTTCGCCGAGATCCTGCACGGCCCGTCACGCACGGCTGACGGCACGATGAACATCGCCGGCGCCCTGCGTAAGGCCATGTCGACAACCGGCTACAGCGATCTCAAGGAATTCCAGCGCGTCGAGATGGTCATCACCGCATGATCGAGGGCGGGCTGCGTCAGCGACTGCTCGCCAGGGCATCGGTGGGAGCATGTCCGTCCACTCTCGAAGTACTCGACCCCTTCACGGGCGAAAAGTCGTACTCGCTCCCGCTGTCCGTCGAATCCGATGTCGATGCCGCCTTCGACTCTGCTCGTCGGGCTCAGGAGACGTGGGCACGCACCTCAGTGCAGGAGCGTGCCCGCATCATCCTGCGTTTCCATGATCTGGTTATCGCGCGTCGTACCGAAATACTCGATCTCCTGCAGTCAGAGACGGGAAAGTGCCGCCGCGATGCGCTCGAGGAGGTTCTCGATGTCGCCCTTGTGGCACGTCACTACGCGCGCGATGTCTCGCGCTTGCTGCGCCCGCGTAGGCGCAGGGGTGTGTTCCCCGGGCTCGTGAAGGTGCGCGAGCTGCACCAGCCCAAGGGCGTGGTCGGCATCATCGCTCCCTGGAACTATCCCCTGACCCTGGTCTCTGGCGACACGATTCCGGCACTTCTCGCGGGCAATGCAGTCGTCATCAAGCCCGACACGAAGACCTCCCTGACAGCTCTGTGGGTTCTCGATCTGCTGATCGAGGCCGGTTTGCCGGAGTCAGTCGTGCGCATCGTGCTCGGCGATGGCCCCGGTGTCGGCGGCATGCTGCTCGATCGCGCCGACTACGTGATGTTCACGGGTTCCACCGCCACTGGTCGCCTCGTAGCCCAACGCTGCGGCGAGCGGCTCATCGACTGCTCACTCGAACTTGGTGGCAAGAACGCGATGATCGTGCGCGCTGATGCCGACATCGCGCGTTCGGCCGAGATCGCCGAACGAGCGTGCTTCGCCAACGCGGGGCAGCTGTGCGTGTCGATCGAGCGCATTTACGTCGATGCCAGCATCGTCGACGAGTTCACGGCGGCCTTCGTCAAGCGCGTGAATGCGATCATCATGCGACCCGGGCTCGAGTGGGGCGTGCAGATGGGCACCCTCGTTTCTGGCGACCAGCGCGATCGCGTGCTCGCACACATCGCTGATGCCGTGGCCAAGGGCGCTCGAGTTCTTGCAGGCGGAACCGCTCGTCCTGACCTTGGCCCGTTTTACGTGGAGCCGACCGTGCTCACAGGAGTCACCGATGACATGGTCTGCCTCACTGATGAGACCTTCGGGCCGGTCGTGGCGATCACCGCAGTCTCGGGCGATGAGGAAGCGATCGCTCTCGCCAATGACACTGAGTACGGACTCAATGCCTCGGTGCTCTCACGCGATACGCGTGCGGCCGCTCGTATCGCCTCTCGACTGCGTGCGGGCACCGTAAATATCAACGAGGGCTTCGCCGCCACCTGGGGGAGTACCCGTGCACCGATGGGTGGAATGGGCGCTAGCGGGAGCGGTCGCCGCCATGGCGATGAAGGCCTGCTGAAGTACACCGAATCGCAGACCATTGCCACCGCTCGACTTATCGGCTTCGGTGCACCCTTCGGCCTCACTGATGAGCAGTGGGGCGAGACCATGATTACCGCGATGGGGGTCATCAAGAGGCTCGGGCTCAAGTAGCCGCGCTAGGGTTCCCGTGATGTCCACGACCACACCCGCGAACGCGTCGGGCGACCTGCGCACCTACCTCGGGTGGGCGATTGCCTCCGCCGTGCTGTGCTTCCTTCCCACCGGCCTGGTCTCGGTCAACTTCGCCTGGAAGAGCCAGCAGGCTCTGGTGGCCGGTGACCGCGGGTCTGCGGCGAGTCAGGCTCGTCGGGCCCGTCGCTGGTTCATTGCCACCGTCATCATCGGCGGCCTGCTCGAGCTGGCACTCCTCGCTGTCCTCATGGTCCTAGGGGCGTTCGGCCGCTGAGTAGGCTTGGGCGGTGACTGATGCGCAGACCGTTCTCGTCGTTGACTTCGGGGCGCAGTACGCCCAGCTGATCGCCCGCCGCGTGCGCGAGGCGCGCGTCTACTCCGAGATCGTTCCGCACACGATCACGGCTGCCGAGGTTTCGGCAAAGAGCCCGGCGGCAATCGTGCTCTCCGGCGGTCCGTCGAGCGTGTACGAGGATGGCGCGCCCTCGCTAGACCCGGCGATTCTCGAGCTCGGCATTCCGGTCTTCGGAATCTGCTACGGATTCCAGGCCATGGCCAGCGCCCTTGGCGGCACGGTCACCAAGACGGGTCTGCGCGAGTTCGGCGGCACGGAACTCACGGTGGCCTCTCCCGGCGCCCTCTTTGCCGGTCTTCCCTCGTCGCAGAGTGTCTGGATGTCGCACGGTGATTGCGTCTCGGTGGCGCCCGAGGGCTTCACTGTCTCGGCATCGTCAGCCGGTGCGCCTGTTGCCGCCTTCGAGAATGCCTCACGTCGCATGGCGGGTGTCCAGTACCACCCCGAGGTCAAGCACAGTGCCCATGGGCAAGACGTTCTCGTGCACTTCCTCTACGACATCGCAGGTCTCGCGCCGAACTGGACGATGACCAATGTCATCGATGAGCAGGTTGCGCGCATCAAGGAGCAGGTCGGCAGCGGCCTGGTCATCTGCGGTCTCTCCGGCGGTGTTGACTCCGCTGTTGCAGCCGCGCTCGTGCAGCGCGCGGTCGGCGATCAGCTCACCTGCGTGTTCGTGGATCACGGCCTGCTGCGCAAGGGCGAGGCCGAACAGGTCGAACGCGACTTCGTTGCAGCCACGGGCGTCAAGCTCGTTGTCGTCGATGCGCAGGAGCGCTTCCTTACTGCACTCGCTGGTGTCAGCGACCCCGAGACCAAGCGCAAGATCATCGGTCGCGAGTTCATTCGCGTGTTTGAGGATGCGACGGCGCAGGTGATTGCCGATGCGGGCGCGCATGGCCAGACCGTCGACTTCCTGGTGCAAGGCACGCTGTACCCAGATGTCGTCGAGTCCGGTGGCGGCTCGGGCACGGCGAACATCAAGAGTCATCACAATGTCGGCGGCCTGCCGGAGGACATGAAGTTCGCCCTCGTCGAGCCGCTGCGTGCACTGTTCAAGGACGAAGTGCGCCAGGTCGGTCTCGATCTCGGCCTGCCCGAGGAGATCGTCTGGCGCCAGCCGTTCCCGGGCCCCGGCCTGGCCATTCGCATCGTGGGTGCCATCGATGCTGATCGCCTCTCGATCCTGCGCGAAGCCGATGCCATTGCCCGCGAGGAGCTCACGGCTGCCGGCCTCGACCGCGAGGTGTGGCAATTCCCGGTGGTGCTGCTCGCCGACGTGCGCTCCGTGGGCGTGCAGGGTGATGGCCGCACCTACGGCCACCCCGTCGTACTGCGCCCGGTCTCGAGCGAGGACGCCATGACCGCCGACTGGTCGCGCCTGCCCTACGACCTCCTTGCTCGAATCTCGACACGCATCACTAACGAGGTTCCCGAGGTAAATCGGGTTACCTTGGACATCACGAGCAAGCCTCCAGGAACCATCGAGTGGGAGTGAGCCTTAAGGGCTCACGACCGACGAGTACATTCCGCACGATCGAGTGGGAGTAACCATCATGCAGTTCATCTACAACCTTCTTCTCGTCCTGCACTTCGTCGGCCTGGCATCGCTGCTCGGCGGCGTCATCGTGCAGATGAAGTCGTCGGACAAGGGCGTGAACCCCGCGATGGTCCACGGTGCCCTGACTCAGCTGGTGACCGGCGTGCTCATGGTCGGCATCGCCGAATCCGGTGGCGTCGACGAAGAGCTCAACATGACCAAGATCGGCGTGAAGCTGATTGTCGTGCTGGTCATCACCGTCCTGGCGTTCGTCGGCCGCAAGAAGCCGATGCCGCAGAAGGGCTTCTGGGCAGCCATTGGCGCCCTGACTCTGCTGAACGTCGTGCTCGCTGTCTTCTGGTAGCAGCGCGAAGCGGTGACTCGTCCTATTTGTTAACCACCATGAACGCCTCCGCAAGGCGGCCTTGAGCGAACCCGGCCTCCTGAGCCTGCATGCTCATCCACGTGTGCACGCGATCGCGAACGTCGAAGTCGGGCGGCAGTTGGCTTGCGTGTGCGTTGATGGCTCCGAGCTTGAGCTCGAAATCGTCGGTGATGTCGACGTAGGTATTCGGTGTCGGTGAGGCCATGACCCAGATCTCGTTGACCTTCCAGGCTTCGAGGCCTTCGTCGTTCAGCAAGCTCGCATGCGCGAAAGGGTTCTCGGCATCGGGGTAGATCGCCTGGATCGCTGCCTCGCCCGCGGCGAGGTGATCGGGATGTGATGACTGGAGTCGATTCCAGTTCCGGTCGGGGGACTGGATGAGCATGCGGGCGGGTTGCACCTGGCGGATCACCCGGCAGATGTCGCGGCGGAGTTCATGGCTGACCGAAAGCTCGCCATCGCGGTAGCCGAGGAATCGCACGTCGCGCACGCCAATGGCCGCACCAGCGGCCGTCTGCTCCTCGCGGCGGATCCGGGGGATCTCCGACCGGGGGACTTTGGGGTCGAATCCGCCCGCATCGCCGTCGGTGATGATGCAATAGGTGACCCGATACCCCTCACGGACCCACTGGGAGATGGTGCCCGCGGCCCCGAAATCGACGTCATCGGGGTGGGCGGTGACCACGAGGGCGGTGAGGCTCGGCGTGTCGTTCATGGGGAAATTTCCTCACGAGAGGGCAGTTTCCTGCGGGAATCGGGCGGTTCGGAGCCTAGCGTGCTGAATTACACGGGTGAGGTTCTTGTCCCCAGTCGTAACATCCGTAACTTCCGTGACAGAGTATGAGGGTGCTTCCCCGCCACCCAGGGCTTAAGTCTGCCCTGCTTCCTCGCCTCCGCGCGCGCCGTGTCCGGCGCCCTGCGCTGGTTGGCGTCCTCGTGGTCGGGTTTATCGCAGGCACCTTGGCACTGGCCCCCGGGGCCACCGCGGGTAATTCCGGCAACTGGTCGTCGAGCAAGTGGACCGGAGTGCTGGCGGGTGCGCCGGTGCCGGGAGAGGGCCTGCCCCCGGCCGGAGTTCCCGCGCTAGCCGCAGCACAGCCGCAGGGTGCCTACGACACCAAGCCCGAATACGAGGGCCAGCTCGTCTGTGACCCGCAGTCAAAGCCCGGAACCCAGCGGATGGCCGACCACATCAAGGCGACCTACGGACAGGACCAGACGGTGTGGATCCCGCGTGCCTGTGACATCGGCGGGCAGAGCGAGCACAAGGAAGGCCGTGCCCTCGACTGGATGACCTCCGTCCGTGACGCACAGCAGCGCGCGAATGCCGAGACCTACCTGAACTGGCTGCTCGGCCCTGATCAGTTCGGAGTCGAGTACGGCAACGCACTTCGCATGGGCGTGATGTACATCGGATGGAACGATCGCATCTGGCGCGGATACGACATCAGCCGCGGCTGGACCGAGCTCAAGGGCTGCTTCTCCAAGCCGGAGTCCGGCGCCGACACCGTGTGCCATCGCAATCACATTCACATCTCGCT
>JBPCSY010000064.1:0-3618 GCA_051006695.1 Candidatus Nanopelagicales bacterium | reverse complement strand
CGACCCGGAAGTTCTCGGCCCTGGGTGCCTGGCTTGATGCATCGACCGATCGAGTCAAGGAATACCTGGCCTATGCCGGCCTTGCAGCCGGCGCTGCGCTGCACGGCGTGGATATCTGGTGGCTGGCCCTCGTCATGATGGTGCTGCAGACCACTCGGCACATGACCGACTATGACTTCTCGCGCGTTCAGCGCCAGCGGGAGGCGCTCGTCCCGATCACCGCCATTGATGAGCGCGCTGATCTCACGGCCGCAGCAGGATGGTCGGTCTCCGGAGCAATGGAGATCTCGACGCGCATGAACTCGCGCAATGCGATCCGCTGGGCCAAGCGCGCGATCCACATGCCGATCGGCGAGCGCTGGCTCGTCATCAGCGTATTCGCGATCGTCGGTGGCGCAGCGTGGGCGCTGGGCGTGCTGCTCGCACTTGGCATCGTCGCGCTCGCCTACGTGACGGCGGGCCGCATCCTGCGCAGCCTGAGCTGGCACGGCTCGTCTCCGACTGACGCGTGGGTGTTGCTCTGGCGTCAGGCCGATGCCGGTCCCGTTCTCTCGGGTCTTGGTCGCGTCATCTCGATCAATGGTGTCTGGGCAGCTCCCTTCGGCTGGGCCGTGCCGGCCCTCCTGCGACTGATCGAGCTCGGACTGGTGGCCGCGCTCGCGATCTGGCTGTTCCCCTCGGCCACGACCGTGGCCTTCTGGTGGGTCGCGGTGATCGCCTTCCACCACTACGACGTGCTCTACCGCGCGATCCAAGGGCGTCCGACCCCGCGCTGGATCACCTGGGCGGGCCTGGGCTGGGATGGCCGCACGATCATCGTGATCGTGGTGGCGATCCTCGGTCTGAGCGCGTTCACCACTGTGCTGAGCTGGGGCGCGTTGGTGCTGGCGATCCTCCTGGTGGGCATCGCCTCGGTACAGTGGTTGCGCAGCGGGCAGTAGCCCCGCACTCGCGCAGACGAACAGGATTCCTCGATGACCGATCGCCCCTCTCGCCCCACCGTGGCCGAGATCCGCGAGGTCTGCCAGCCGCCGGCAATCCGCGGTCGCAAGAACTCCGAGCACTGGGTTGCCGATGTCTACCTGCGCGATATCTCGCCGTACCTGACCAAGCTTCTTCTGCGCACTCCGATCACTGCCAACCAGGTCACCTGGCTGATGATCCTCACGGGTGCGAGTGCCGGCCTGGTCGTGCTGATCCCGGGCGTGATCGGTGGCCTGCTGGCCATGCTGCTCGGCCAGATGCAGATGCTCTGGGACTGCTGCGATGGTGAAGTCGCCCGCTGGCGCAAGAAGTCATCGCCACTCGGAGTATTCCTCGATCGCGTCGGCCATTACACGACCGAAGGCATCATCCCCATCGCACTTGGCTTCCGCGCAGCAGGCTTTCCAAATCCGGGTTGGCTGGATTCCCCGTGGCCGCTCATCGGCGCACTGCTCGCCGTGATGATTCTCTACAACAAGGCCCTCAACGACATGGTGCATGTCTCACGTGCCTACAACGACATGCCCAAGCTCGCTGATCGTGCCGATGTCGGCGTTCCGAAGGCCGCCGGCCTGCGCAATCTTCGTTCGCTCGCACGCTTCGTGCCCTTCCATCGCTCGTACCATTCGGTCGAGCTGACGATCCTGATCTTCCTCGCGTCGATCGGCGATGCGATCACGGGTGATCTCACGGTCACCCGCGTTCTGCTCGCCTTCCTGGCGATTTTCGGAGTCATCACCATCGTCGGTCACCTCGCCTCGATCCTGAGCTCGAGCAAGCTGCGCGCATGACCGCCACGTATGGCGTCGTCGTCCTGACGATGGGCAAGCGTCCCTCGGAACTCCAGGCCGCTGTCGAGTCAGTTCTCGCCCAGCGAAATGTCGAGGTCGACGTGGTCGTGGTGGGCAATGGATGGATCCCGACCGGGCTCCCCACGCAGGTGAAAACCCTGGCGCTGCCCGAAAATCTCGGCATTCCCGCTGGCCGTAACGCAGGCGTGCCCGAGGTCGCCGGCGAGCTGATCTTCTTCCTCGATGACGATGCCTGCCTGGCCAATGACGGCTTCCTCGCTGATCTCGCGCGTAGGTTCGCGGCTGACCCGACTCTGGGTCTCATTCAGCCGCGCGTAGTCGACCCGACCGGCGCCATCGCGCCCGGACGCTGGGTACCGCGTCTGCGCCCCGGCAATCACGCGATTCCGGGCCCGGCGACTGCACTGTGGGAGGGCGCTGTGGCGATGCGACGCGACCTCTTCGACGCAATTGGCGGCTGGCCTGATCCGTTCTTCTACGCACACGAGGGCATTGAGCTCGTGTGGCGCGTCTGGGATGCCGGTTACACCGCCTGGTACGCCGGCGATGTCAGCGTCCATCACCCCGTCATCGACCCGGCACGTCATGAGGTCTATTACCGACTCAATGCGCGCAATCGAGTCTGGCTCGCGCGTCGCAATCTGCCCGTCGTACTGGAGCCGGTGTACGTAGGCACCTGGGTCGGGATCACCGTGCTGCGCATGCGCGACAAGGATGCGCTCAAGGCCTGGTTCGGCGGCCTGCGCGAGGGTATGCGGGAGAACCCGGGCGGACGCAAGCCAATGAAGTGGCGCACCGTGTGGGAGCTGACCAAGGCCGGGCGCCCGCCTGTCATCTAGCGTGAATCACTTCGCGCAGTAGGTGCGGAGTCGACTGACGTCGACCAACCTCACTCAGGCCTACATGCGCCAATCACTTGGCGCAGTAGGCCTCATCGCCCGAGTTCACGTTCGCGGTGAGATCCTTCATCGCCTCAGCGATCTGCACGGGCTTCACGCCGGTGAAGTCGGAGCCGATGATGAGATCCATTGCCTGGCCCTGTCCCTTCGTCGCCACACCATTGGCGCTGGTGGCGTAGATGAGGGTCTTGGCGGAGACGTCGTAGCCCGGGTCGTAATTCACCTGCGTGGTCGTCACGTCGGCGGTATCCCAGTTGCCGGTGTCGCGCACGAGATAGCCCTCGGCCTTGAGCTGCTTGGCGACCTTCTTGGCCAGGCCCTTGGTCGTGGTGCCGTTGTAGACGTTGACGCGAATGCCTGACGGCTCGGCCTTGAGCAGTGGCTGATCACCGGCCGGCTTCGGCGGCCACGCGGTGTCGTTGGCGATGGCCTTCCAGATCGGCTTCGCCTTCTTCTTGTTCAGCAGCACGGTGGCACCGTCACCGCTCGGATACCAGGGCATCGTGGTGAAGGTGACCTTGCTGGGCTTGAGGTCCTTGAGGCTCAGTGCAATCTCCTTGAGATTGTCGACGTTAGCCAGGGTCGGGTCCGCGGTCAGCGACTCGGTGGCGGCATTGAGAACTCCGAGCATCTTCGCCGGATTGAGCAGCGTGCCGCTGGACAGCGTCTTGCGCATGAGCGAGGAGAGGAAGGCCTGCTGACGGCGAATGCGCGAGGTGTCAGAGCCATCACCGAGTCCGTGACGGGTACGCACGAAGGCCAGCGCCTCCTCACCGTTCACGACGTGCAGGCCCTTCTTCATCACCAGGCCGCTGAGCTTGTCGTTCACATCCTCGGTCAGGCAGATCTCGACGCCATCGAGAGCATTGACGTTGTTCTTGAATCCGGCGAAGTCGACGAGCATGAAGTTGTTGATATCGAGG
>JBPCSY010000063.1:0-6805 GCA_051006695.1 Candidatus Nanopelagicales bacterium | reverse complement strand
CGGCCGGGCTGGCTACCAACTCCGCGCTCCTGCGCGATCTCGCATCCGATATCGAGTGGGCCAAGGTCAGTCAGCTTGATGCCGAGGGACTGCTCACCTCGCCGCTGGCGGCGAACCGCAGCTGGTCGGTCGATCTCGCGCAGTTCGCGAAGGTGTTCTCGGCCTACGACGAGATCAAGCATGATCGAGGGCTACTCGACTTCGAGGATGTCCTGCTGGTCACGGTCGGGGCACTCACCACGCGCCCTGATATTGCCGATGAGATCCAGTCGGCCTATCGCTGGTTCACCGTTGACGAGTATCAGGACGTCAACCCGCTGCAGCACCGTCTTCTCACTCTCTGGCGCGGCGATCGCGATGACCTGTGCGTGGTCGGCGATGCGAGCCAGACCATCTACTCGTTCACCGGCGCACGCTCTGAGTATCTGCGTTCCTTTCGCACCGAGTTTCCCGATGCCACCGAGGTGCGCCTCGTGCGCTGCTATCGCTGCACGCCGCAAATCGTCGGTGTCGCGAACTCGGTGATCTCCGCAAGCCCCGGCGCGCTGGCCCTGATCTCGCAGCAGCCGGCCGGGCCCGAGCCGACCATCGAGTCATGTGCCGACGACCCGGATGAGGCGATAACTGTCGCCAACCGCATTCGGGCGCGCATCGACTCCGGCGTTGCCCCTCGCGATATCGCGGTGCTGTTCCGCGTGAATGCGCAGTCGGCCGAGCTCGAGAATGCCCTCGCTGACCGTGGTGTGCCCGTCGTGTTGCGCGGTGTCGAGCGATTCTTCGATCGTCCCGAGGTGCGCGAGGGCATCACGCGCCTGCGCGGTGCGGCACGTGCGGGGGGCCTCAACGGGCCGCTCGCCGATGATGTGGCCGCGATTCTGACCTCGGCAGGCTGGACCCCCGAGGCTCCGCGCACCAGCGGTGCCGTGCGCGAGCGCTGGGAGTCACTTGCCGCGCTGGTGGCGCTGGCCTCCGAGATCGACGCACAGGTCAATGGTGATCTCACTGCCTTCATCGCCGAGCTCGATCATCGCGCCGAGGTGCAGCATGCCCCGACTGCCGATGGCGTCACTCTTGCCTCGCTGCATTCAGCCAAGGGTCTCGAATGGGATTCGGTGTACCTCGTCGGTTGCAGTGAGGGCCTGCTGCCGCTGTCGTATGCCGAGTCACCGGAGGCCATCGAGGAGGAACGCCGACTCTGCTACGTGGGCATGACTCGTGCGAAGAACGTGCTGCACATGACCTGGGCCCGCTCGCGCACCCCTGGTGGCCGGGCTTCACGATCGGTCAGTCGCTTCATTGCCGCACTCGATGACTCGGCTCCCGAACGCAGCACTACGGGCGTGATGTCGCGCGGCAAGAGTCGTGGCGAGCGCTCGCGCAAGGGCCCGGCCAACTGCCGCATCTGCGGCAAGGGCCTGGTCACCGCGCCTGAGCGCACCATCGGTCGCTGCCGTACCTGCCCGTCGACCTATGACGAGGGCGTTCTCGACAACCTGCGACGCTGGCGACTGCAACTGTCGCGAGAGAAGAAGGTTCCCGCGTACGTGATCTTCACGGATGCCACGCTCGTGGCGCTGGCCGAGCAGATGCCCACGGATGAAGAATCGTTGATGGAGATCCCGGGCATCGGCCCGTCGAAGATCGATCAGTACGGCGAGGCCGTGCTGTCAGTCCTGGAAGCCGGGTACCCAGTCGACGAGAGTTGATCTCACGGGCACGGTCGCCTCGAGCTGGCACAGTACGCCGATGCTGCCCAGCCATACGCGATGGATCAGTGCGTAGGACGGCGGGAGGTTGAGCTTCATGCCGATCATTGCGTCGGGGTTGCGCAGGTCGCTCAGCCGCGTGAACTGACCGCGCAGCCATTCGCGCGAGAAACTGAACTCCGCGTGACGTGCGGGCTCGACGAAGGGGTCGAGGTAGTCGAGCAGCTTCTGCGGATCGAGCTCGATGTTCGGGCGGATGAAGCCCTCGGCGCGCAGGCCTTCCATCACCGTCTCGGCATCACCGACGCTAGCGATGCGCAGCAATGTGCCCATGGCCATCGGAAGCCCGTCGGGGAGATTCGCCACCGCGCCGAAGTCGAGAACGCAGAACTTGCCTTCCGGAGTGATGCGGAAGTTGCCGGGGTGTGGATCCGCGTGCAGGAGCCCTGCGCGTGCCGGACCAGATAGCAGGAAACGCTCGTACATGGTGCCCGCTGCATCGCGCTGTTCCTGCGTGCCCTCGCGAATGATCACGGCCATCGAGACTCCGTCGACCCATTCGGTGACGAGCACATGGGGCGCAGCGGCGAGCACGTGCGGGATGACGACCTCGGGATCTCCCTCGAAGGCGGCCGCGAACTTTCGCTGATTCCGGGATTCGGCCAGGTAGTCGAGCTCCTCGACTACGCGGGCCTTGAGCTCATCGAGGAGCGGGCCGATCTCGATGCCCGGGATCCAGGAGCCGAACAGCTTGCCCATGCGGGCGAGCTGGTTGAAGTCGGACATCAGAGCCTTGTCGGCGCCGGGGTACTGCACCTTGACTGCCACGATGCGACCGTCATGCCACACCGCTTTGTGCACCTGCCCGATGGACGCGGCAGCCGCGGGCACGTCATTGAACTCGGCGAAGCGCTCGCGCCAGTCGGCACCGAGCTCTTCTTCGAGAATGCGATGGATCTTCTCGGCGGGCAGTGGGGGAGCGGAATCCTGGAGCTTGGTGAGAGCGGCGCGATACGGGCCGGCGACGTCCTCGGGCAGTGCCGCCTCGAAGATGCTCATTGCCTGGCCGAGCTTCATGGCTCCGCCCTTGAGCTCGCCGAGCACGCTGAACATCTGCTGGGCCGTGCGTGCCTGGAGCTCTGCTGCCACTGCCTCGGCCGGCTTGCCCCCGACTCGCTTGCCCAGGCCCCATGCCGTGCGTCCGGCATAGGCAGCGGGTAGCGATGCGAGCTTGACGCCTCGTGTCAGTGCACCTCGGGGAAGCTCGACCATGTCGTCATTGTCTCCCGCTTTGTCAGCTGGTGCGCGCCAGGGCATCCCACTGGCAGCCGCACAGAGGATGCGCCGGCCGTTCCTCGATCTCGGTGACCAGGTCAGGAAGGCAGAGTGCATAGGCCAGGCACGACCATTGCTCGTGCGAATCCGGTTCATCGATCCAGCGGCGCAGCAGTGAGACGGTGAGCCCGGCCAGGTGATGTGCGAGAAGTGAGTCGATCGGTGCCTGGCGGTCGGCGCACTGCGCCCATTGCACGCCGATGAGCGGCCATGCGGGGTCGGCATCACGTCGATGCAGGTCGTGACAGCGCAGGCAGGGGGTCAGCCCCGGAACGACGAGGGGTCCGCAGACTCCCATGGCCGCATAGGCCCGCACCGGCAGGTGGGGCCCGAGGTGTTCCCCGGTGGACGGGCCTGCGGACGCATGCGGATGTCCTCGCTCGGCGAGCACGGTCACGCTGGCACGTGAGCCCACCGCCAGGCTCAAACCGCAGGCCGGGATCAGCGTGCGAAGAAGATCCGCGAGCATGCCGTCTCCGAGCACGGCCACCGAGGTGGACAGCCGTCGGTCGATGAGTCGAATCGCCTGGGCCGGATCGAGGTGGGCGTGTGTGGCCGCGGCGAGATCGCCGAGCACTCGTGCGCGACCGTCTGCCGGAGTCCAGCGCAGGGCATCAGAGGTCAACCGGGCGTCCTCAATGGCGCCGGCGGCCACAGCGGCATGCAGGAGGCGGCGGGCGGAGGTGCCCGGGCAGGCAGCCTTGACCTGCGCACCGTTGAGACGTCCGTCGAGTCCGATGACCCATGCCACGTCGGCACTCGTCACGCGCTCGACGATTGCCGGCCCGCACTGCACCGTGCCCTGGCGACGCCAGAGCACCGGCTGATCGGGGCGAAATCGAGGGAGGGCTTCGGGTGCCAGGGGGCTCTGGGGGCTCATGGCGTCAGGTTGCTCGGCTCAGGCTGTGGATGGCGCCTTGTGCTCCACAGGTGAAAATGTCCGGGCAAATTGTCCGATTTACCCCGAAAAAAGTAGGGCGCGCCGTCCCCAGAAGCCGCGCGGCATGGGGGATTCCGTCGTGCGTTCCCCTATGGTGGAACCAGCCCGCACAGGCGGGAAAAGGTGGCGCACGCCACCCGCCGCATCCCTCACGGGAAGCGGACGCCGAGAAAACTAGGAGGGCCCCATGGCTGAGAGCTACACCGGCGAGGCGTACTGCGTGAAGTGCAAGGAAAAGCGCGAGTTCACCGGCAACGTTGAGGAGACCAACGGTCGCCGCTTCGCGAAGGGCATCTGCCCGACGTGCGGCACCAAGGTGACCCGCATCCTCGGCAAGGCATAAGCGGTACGCACGCTTACAGCGAACGCGTAAGGAGGGACGCCCGTTACGGGCGTCCCTCCTTCGTTTTGCCACGTATCGTGATCGCATGAGTGGAAACCTGCCGTTCGGCTTCGGTCTTGGTGGCGATGACAGCACCGGGGGCAACCCCTTCGGCGGCGCCGGTAATCCCTTCGACATGAACTCCCTGGGCGCGGCCCTGCAGAACCTGGGTCAGATGCTGCAGCAGGGCGGCACAGGAGACAGCGGCCCCGTGAACTGGCCCATGGTCACTGACGTTGCCCGCAAGGCCATCGGCACGGACCCCTCGATCGGCGACAGTGAGCGCCGCGCGGTCATCGACTCCGTCCGCCTGGCCGATGTGTGGCTCGATCAGGCCACCACCTTCCCGGCAACGGTCGCCGAGCCCCGCGCCTGGAGCCGCGCTGAGTGGCTCGAGGGCACCATCCCTGCCTGGCGGCGCATCGTCGAGCCGATTGCCACCTCGATGAGCAACGTCATGAGCTCGCAGTTGTCGGGCACTGATCTCTCGAACCTCTCGCCTGAGGATCTCGAGGCAGCACTGCCCGAGCAGATGCGCGGGATGTTCCCCGGCGGAGTTCCCGCCGAGATGATGCAGATGCTCGCGCCGATGATGGGCATGATGCAGCAGCTCGGCGCAGTGGCCTTCAGCATGCAGCTCGGCCAGGCGCTCGCCGGCCTCGCGGGCGATGTCGTCAGCCTCGGCGATATCGGCATTCCGCTGACTGACGATTCAGTTCCCACGCTGCTGCCGCGCAATGTCGCCGAGTTCGGCGAGGGCATCGGGGTCGATGCCGACGACGTACGCCTGTATCTCGCGCTTCGCGAGTCTGCGCATCAGCGCCTGTTCGCACATGTGGCGTGGCTGCGTCCGCGCATCGTCGGTGCAATCGAGGAGTACTCGCGCGGTATCACCATCGATCCGAGCCAGCTCAGTGAGCAGATGAATGGCATCGACCCCTCGAACCCCGAGGCCATGCAGGAGCTCATGGCCTCCGGCCTGCTCAAGCCGCAGGACACCGAGGAGCAGCGCGCTGCACTGGCTCGTCTCGAGACCCTGCTCGCACTCGTCGAAGGCTGGGTCGACGATGTCGTCGAGGCAGCCATCGGCGACCGCCTTCCCTCATCGAGCCAGGTGCGCGAGACCGTGCGCCGTCGTCGCGCGGCAGGCGGCCCAGCCGAGAAGACGTTCTCCACCCTCGTGGGGCTCGAACTGCGCCCGCGTGCACTGCGCGAGGCCGCGAACCTCTTTGCCGCGGTGCGGCACAGTGGTGGTGCCGAGGGTCGCGATGCACTTTGGGGTCACCCTGATCTGCTGCCCAGCGCTGATGATCTCTCCGATCCGCTCGGCTTCGTCGAGCGCAGCAACGCTGATCTCGATTTCGACGCATGAGCCAGTCACTGCATGCGAATGCCCGGGAAGTCCTGATCGCCTGGCAGCCGGTCGACGACAGCCAATCACTGCTTCGTGACGACTATGTCGCTCACCTCGATGCGCATGATGATGGCACCTGGCGTGAGTGCCGCATCGGGCACATCACCGGCAGTGCGTTGGTGATGGACCACGCGCGCACTCGCGTGCTGCTGACCTTGCATCCGAAGGTCGGGCGCTGGCTGCAGATGGGCGGTCATCTTGAGCTCGGCGATGCCACCCTTCGTGACGCTGCCTTACGCGAGGCGCGCGAGGAGTCGGGCATCACCGACATCGAGATCAGCGAGTTTCCGCTGCGCCTGGACAGACATCGGGTGCGCTGCGCAGCTGACGAGAGCACTCATCTTGATGTGCAATTCCTGGCTCTGGTCGCCGCCGATGCCCAGGAGGTCATCAGTGATGAATCCGATGATCTGCGCTGGTTCGAACTTGATGAGCTTCCGGCTCATCTCGATGACAGCGTCCGCAATCTGATCGATGCAGCTCTTTCTGGCTGAACTATTTTTTCTCCACAACACTGTGGACTCATTTCCCCTGGTCAACGTCGTGATGTCCGACTTGTCCCCACGCTCATGCACAGGCTTATGCACCTGTCGTCCACACGAAAAGGCCATCCCATCCCCAGTGCGTCCACACAGTGTCCACAGGTGAAAAGAGGGGTTCCCCTCTCGGCGTTGACTCCCCACCTGCTTGTGCCTAGGTTTTCCGCGCTGGGACCCCCGGGATAACAGGCAGCATTCGCAAGGGGAAGGCGAATGGTGACCAGAGACCTGGGGGTCTCGCTCTTTTTCGCCCCGAACGATCACCGCGTACTCTTGGCGGATGGGCGCATTGCTGTGGTGGTTGATCCCGATCGGGGCAACGGCTCTGGCAATCCTGTACGTCGTCTACCGCAGTCGTCCGGCCAAGCCGATTGATCCGCGCGATTCCATGGAGAACCTGCGTCGTCTGCAGGACGCCATGGAGCGCCCGCTGCCTGATCTTGATCCGGAGGGCCCTCGCCTGTGAGCACTCACGCCCGGCGCCATCTC
>JBPCSY010000062.1:0-5921 GCA_051006695.1 Candidatus Nanopelagicales bacterium | reverse complement strand
GAGTACGACACCGCTCTCGGGCGAGCCGACGTAGAAGGTGTCCTGCATGGTCCGAGCCGGATGATCCGGCGGCACGTTCAGCGCGTCAAAGTTCACCCATTCGGATTCGACCTCCGGGCCCTCGGCGATGTCGTAACCCATCGCGATGAAGACGTCGCAGATGCGTTCCATCAGCGTCGTCAGAGGGTGTCGTCCGCCCAGCGGCATACGATCGACGGGAAGCGTGACGTCGACGGCCTCCTCGACAAGCACTCGCTCATCGCGCTCGGCCTCGAGGACCTCGGTCCGCGCGTCGAGTGCCGCCTTGATCGACCCACGGGCCTCGCCGATGCGCTTTCCGGCCTCCGCCTTCGCGGCCGGAGGCAGGGCACCGATCTCGCGATTAGCGAGCGCGAGGGGCGAGCGATCGCCTACATGCGTGAGCCTGACCTCCTTGAGCTCCGACAGGTCACCGGCCCGGGCAATGGCGCTGAGGGCGTCCGCGACCATGGCATCGATAGCGGAGGGATCGAGGGCAGCGACCTGCTTGGGGTCGAAGGAGGAATTAGGCGCAGACATGGCGGAGCGAGTATCCCAGATCGGTGCACCCTTACCTAACGATGGTCCTGGCGCGCCATGGGGGCTCAACTGCCAGCCCCGAGCCGCTACTCCCCCAGGATCGCCTTGACCAGCGTGTCGACGGAGGCATCGAGATCTCCATTGCCCGCCAGGACGAGATCAGGATGCTCAGGAATCTCGTAGTCCTGGCCCACGCCCGTCATGTTCGGGAGCGAACCGGCCGCAGCCTTCGCGTACAGGCCCTTCGGATCGCGCTCCTGCGCAACGGCGAGCGGGGTGTCGACGAAGACCTCGAGGAACTCTCCAGGCGCGAATAGCTCTTTGGCCGCACGCCTATCCGCAGTAAACGGTGACACCAGGGCCACGAGAACGACGACTCCCGCATCGCGCATCAGCTTTGAGACCTCCGCCACGCGACGAACGTTCTCGGCACGATCCTCAGGAGTGAAGCCGAGATCCTTGTTCAGGCCATGGCGCACGTTGTCACCGTCGAGTACGTAGGTGTGCACGCCCAGCGAATGAAGCTTGCGCACCGCGGCATCAGCAATGGTGGACTTACCTGCTCCAGAGAGTCCGGTAAGCCAGACCACCTTCGCATCGTGTCCCATGAGCAGCTTGCGAGCCTCGTGATCCACCGCATAGTCGTGATACTTCACATTGGCTGAACGTCGCATCGAGTGCGCAACCATGCCGGCCGCAACCGTGTCGGCGGTAACTCGATCGACCAGGAGAAAACCACCCGTATCACGGCACACTGCGTAGGTATCGAGCGGAACCGGCTTATCGGTGGCCACCTCGACGCGACCGATGTCGTTCATCTCGAGGACTCGGGCGGCGTCGTGATGCCCTGTGACGACGTCAATCTTGTGCCGAACATTGGTGACTGTCGCCGGCACCGAACGAGAGCCGGAAATCAAGAGGTACGAGCGACCGTGCGCGAGCGGCTCTTCGCCGAGCCACACCATGTCGACGGCAAAGCGGTCCGCGGGCTCGAGAGAATCCCCAGCGGTACCGGTGATCACATCCCCACGGGTGACATCAACCTCACGATCAAGGGTGATTGTCACGGCTTGGCCCCACTCGGCGCGATCAAGATCCTTGATGTGTCCATCGGTGTGAAGGTCGTAGGTGACAATGCGATCGACGACCGCCGGACGGCCGCTATCGGCAATGACGATTGAGTCACCCCTGGCGACGGATCCCGACACAACGGTGCCCGCGTAACCGCGAAAGTTAGCCTCGGCGCGAACAATGAACTGCACCGGGAATCGGAACGGCTCAGTTCCGGCAGCAGCCGCCTCCGAGGGAACGGGTTCCCACTGCTCGAGCGCACCGAGCAGGGTCGGGCCGTGATACCAGGACATGTTGGTGCTGCCCACAGTGATGTTGTCGCCGGTGAAGGCGCTCACGGGGATCGTGATGATCTCGGGAACATCGAGTCGGGCGGCGGCGGCACGCACTGCGCCTGAGATTTCCTCGTACGTGGCGTGCTCATACGCTACGAGATCCATCTTGTTCACGGCAACGATGATGGTCTTGACGCCCATGAGCGCACAGATCGTCAGATGGCGATGTGTCTGCGCGCGTACTCCACGAGCTGCATCAACCATCAGGATCGCCACGTCGCCGTTCGAGGCGGCCACGGCCATGTTTCGGGTGTACTGCTCGTGACCCGGCGAGTCAGCCACGAGAACCCGGCGACCATTGGGCAGGTTCATGTGCCGATAGGCGACATCAATGGTGATGCCCTGCTCCCGCTCGGCCTCAAGGCCGTCAGTGAGCAGCGAATAGTCAATCTCACCCACCGGAATCGTCGAGCCACCGCGCCTAGTGCGACGCGCGTAATCGAGGGTGTCGAGTGGAACGGATCCGGTTTCCGCCAGCAGACGCCCGATCAGCGTGGATTTTCCGTCATCAACGGAACCGCAGGTGACCAGGTGCAGGACGGGAGTCAGCTGAGCGGCCGACAGTGTGATTGCCACTAGAAGTAGCCTTCCTTCTTCTTGCCCTCCATGGACTCCGAACCGCCCTCACCGTCGATGAGTCGACCGGAACGCTCGGAGTACTTCGAACCTGACATCTCACGAATGAGATCTTCCATCGTGTCGGCATTCGACTCCACGGCACCGGTGAGCGGATAGCAGCCCAGGGTGCGAAAGCGCACCGTGCGCATCTCGGGGGTCTCCCCATCCCGGAGCGGGAACCGCTCGTCGTCAACCATGATCAGCGCTCCGTCGCGCTCCACGACAGGCCGTGGCTTCGCGAAGTAGAGATCGGGAATCGGAATGCTCTCGCGCTCGATGTACTTCCATACGTCAAGCTCAGTCCAGTTCGACAGCGGGAACACGCGCATCGACTGTCCCGGGGCGAGCTGGGTGTTGGCGGTCCGCCAGAACTCGGGCCGCTGCTTGCGGGGGTCCCATTGATGACCCGGCTCGCGCAGGCTAAAGATTCGCTCCTTCGCACGGCTGCGTTCCTCGTCGCGTCGGGCACCTCCGACCGCAGCATCGAAACCGTATCGATCGAGCCCCTCGCGCAACGCCACCGTCTTCATAAGGCGGGTGTACTCGTGCGTGCCATGGGTGAATGGAGTAACACCTTCAGCGATCGCCGAAAGGTTCTGAGCAATTCTCAGGTCAAGGTTGAGTTCGACTGCTCGACGATCGCGAAATTCGATCATCTCTCGGAACTTCCAGGTCGTGTCGATAAGCATGACCGGGAACGGAATCGTGGCCGGCGCGAATGCCTTCTGAGCCAGGTGAAGCAGGACCGAGGAGTCCTTGCCGATGCTGTAGAGCAGGACTGGATTGCGGAAGGCCGCAGCGGTCTCGCGGTAGATATGGATGGCCTCAGCCTCGAGTTCATCGAGGACGGCGTCATATGGCACCGTGGACGAAGTCACGCGGTCTCCTGTCGATTCGTGCGAATGTCCAGGCCTTGAGGCCTTGAACTAGACCTGAGTCTCCCAGATAGGTGCCTCCGGAGGTCGGAGCACTCGCGCACCTGCGAACTTCGCGCAGGTAGGCCTATGCCTCGGAGAGGACTTCGGCGCTCGCCTCGTACTCATCCATGCCGCCCGCCGTGAGAGTGCCGTCACCGAATGTGGGATCCGCACCCTGCGCTGCCAGGGCTGCGGCGCGGGCATCACGCTTGGCCTGGGCAGCGGCATAAGCATCGGCTGCGAAGCCAGGGTCGAGTCGCGATGAGGCGATTCGCGACACAGGATTTCGCGCGGAGATCCACTTCTCCAGTTCGGGGCCCGACTCATAGGACGTGATCAGGCAGTACCTGGGCTCGCTCCCCGGATGCCACACAGCGTGGTAGAGCCGCTGAGTGTCGAGGACAACCTGAGCACCGGCCGGCAGGGGGATTCGGGTCTCGGTACTCGGATCATCCTTGTCCTCACGCAGAATCATCACGGAGTCCGGATTGTCTGTCAGATTGAAGAAGGCGCGCACGATCCAACCGGTACCTTCGGGGTTGAGGCGGTTGTTGTCGTCACGATGAAGGTTGTAGATCGCATCCGCGTAGGTGTTCGGCTGCAATTCGATGATCCGGCAGCGACCGACATTGGCACCGGGCTCCTGCGCCCTGCGAGTCAGGATGGGGGCCGCCGAGACATTCTTCGGCACCCAGACGCCGTCCTTGTCGGTCTTGGGCGGTGTGTGATTCCAGAAACCGTTGCACTCCATGTCTCCATAGGCGCTGGCAAGTGGCGCGAATCGAGTATCACCTGACGACTTCCAGTCGACGTACTCGACATCGAGCCATTCCTGCGGGTCGACGGTCTGGTCGTAGGAATCGACGATGACATATCCGGTCTCATCGAGGATCGGGAGTCGTGTGTACGGCATGGTGTCCTTTCCGGTGCTCTCCCCCGATTCTTCCATCATGCGGGAGCAATCGGCGGCGCCGTGAGCCCATGTCGGGCTGCCGCGTCCGAATACAGGCAGATGGCTGCGGCCGAGCCGACATTGAGGGACTCGGCAGCACCGAACATCGGGATGGCCACGGAAATGTCGGCGACCCCACGCATCTCGTCACTCACGCCATGTGCCTCAGAGCCGAGGATCCAGCCGATGGCGGGTCGATCCGGCCGGGAGACCAGCTCGTACAGACCGGTGTCGCCATCCGCCGCAGTGACGGCTAGCACGAGGTCCGCCGCCTGCGCGAGTGTCGAGATCTGCTCGGCATCAGCACCTGTGGCGATCGGAAGATGAAAAAGAGAACCCGCCGTGGCGCGTACGCACTTCCCGTTGTGCGGATCGACGGACTCATGCGTCAACACGACACCATCGGCGCCTGCGGCATGCGCTGTCCGGATGATGGTTCCCACATTTCCGGGATCTCCGGCACCGTCGATGATCACGAGCATCGAGACTCCCGGACGCACGACTTCATCGAGTGGACGAGTGATCCAGTGACAAACGGCCAAGATGCCTTGAGGCGCTTGCGTCTCCCCCATCGCCGCCAGGACTTCCTCGGCGACCACCGTCACCGGGACATCAGCTCTGGCCGCCAGTTCTCGACACGCTGATGTACCGGTGGCAGAGAGGAAGATCTCCTGCACGACACCCTGGCATTGAAGAGCCTCGCGAACGCCTTGGGGGCCTTCGGTCACGAATAAACGCGAATCGCGGCGGCCACGCGAACCATGAAGTCGCTTGACCGCCGCGACTCGCGGCGAACGAGGTGACGTCAACTCAGGACTCGAGTGACTCACGGGATAAATCGATTCAGGCTGCGGTTGCCGGCAGAGCCGACTTTGCGACCTCGACGAGCGCTGCGAAGGCAGGCGCATCATTGACGGCCAGCTCCGCGAGCATGCGACGGTCGACCTCGACGCCCGCAGCCTTGAGGCCCTGGATGAAGCGGTTGTACGTCATGTCGTTGGCGCGTGCACCCGCGTTGATGCGCTGGATCCACAGGCGGCGGAAGTCGCCCTTGCGCGTACGGCGGTCGGCGTACGCGTAAACCATGGAGTGAGTGACCTGCTCCTTGGCCTTGCGGTACAGACGCGAGCGCTGTCCGCGGTAGCCGGAGGCCCGCTCGAGAATCTCACGACGCTTCTTGTGTGCATTTACTGCGCGCTTTACACGTGCCATTTCAGTCTCCTACGAAAAGTGTGAGTGAGGTCTAGCGGCCGAGGAGGCGCTTGACCTTCTTGACATCGGCGGGTGCCACGACCTGATCGGACTCGAGCTTGCGCGTGCGCTTGCTCGACTTAACCTCCATGAGGTGACGGCGGTTTGCCTGCTCGTGGGTGATCTTGCCCGAGCCGGTTACCTTGACTCGCTTCTTGGCACCGCTTTGCGTCTTTTGCTTTGGCATGTTGACCTCGTTCGCTATTCGTTAGTTGGTGG
>JBPCSY010000061.1:0-2799 GCA_051006695.1 Candidatus Nanopelagicales bacterium | reverse complement strand
CCCTATGCCCTCCTCTTCGCCGGTGCGGTGGCGACGATGCCCGCTGAGCATCGCGCCCTTCTCAAGTTGCCCAATGTGCCGCTGACCCTGGCCAAGCCCGCGGTCGGCGCCATGCTCGGCACCCTGGGCCTCGTGCTGGGCCCCCATTCGCCGAGCCAGCAGGCCGCTTTCACTCGAATCGATCGACTCGCCGAGGTGTCCGCGATTTGACCCGCCCCCCTTCATGCGGGTGATGATGGAACGCATGTGGCTGGTGAGGCGTTCGGTAGGCACGGTCCTGACGGCCGTGTCGGTCGCCGTAGTCGGCGCCGGCCTGCTCTTCTCAGGTCTCGCCTCCCCGGCGGGAGCGGTGGCTCCTGCGGCCGACCCCACGGATTCCGCGACTGCATCTGCCTCTGCATCAACCAGTGCAACGGAATCCGGTTCCGCCAGCCCTACGCCGTCGACTTCGGTCACCGTGACCGCGTCCGCGTCGCCATCGGCTTCCCCATCCGCGACCGCGTCTGCATCGTCCGCGCCCGTGATTCCTGCGGAAACCCCGTCAGCCCCAGCACCGGTGCCAGCTCCGAGCACGACCCCTGTTGCCCTGCCGACGGAGATCGGAAGTTGGTGCCGCGCTTTGATCCCGCCGCGCTCGACGACGACCGAGAAGAAGGCAGCATGGGATCTCATGGCCGGCAAGGCCAAGGTCTCCGATGGAGGTACCTACCTGCTCACCGAGCACCCGAACTGGAAGCCGCAATCGCAGACCGACACCTCGGGTGATCGTCATGCGAACTCGCTTAACTGGGCGCTGCCCTTGCTCTACCGCGGCGTGCAGGTGCAGAGCCGACCGATGATTGATCGCTTCCGCACGCTCATCACTCATTGGGTCAATGATCATCAGGGCAAGCGCTCCACCTGGGTCGATGCGTCCATCTACGGCGGCCTGCGCACTCAGACGCTGGTCTGCGCCGCGCAGACACTCGGCGATCCCCTCATCGGACAAGCAGCCCTGCGCGATGCGCGCACGATGGTCGCGCGCAACTGGGGTTCTGTGCCTGTTGCGCGTGGAGCCAACAACACCGATCTCATTCGCCAGACGGGTGCGCTCGCGACATTCTGCTGGGCGGGCGACACCGCAATGCGCGATCGTGCGTGGCGTAACACGCTCAGCGTCGCACGAGGTCTCGTGCACGAGGATGGCAGCGACGTCGAAGGTTCTCCCGGATATGCCATGTACACGGAGCACCTCATGCACGTTGCCGCTGACACCGCGCGCGCATGCGGAATCGATGCGATGGAGATCGACGGAATCCGCGGCCGTATGTATGACTTCGTCGCGCAGGCGGTGGCTCCTGATTTCTACATCTCCTCCATCGGTGACACTGTCGATACTCCGTTGCGCAAGACCTTCGGCCTCGGCGATGCGCGAGCTGAATGGGTGAGATCACAAGGCAAGGCCGGCTCGCCGCCTGCCCCGATTTACTCGACCTACCAAGGGGGCTACGTATTCGGTCGAGCGGGCTGGCAGCCGCAGCCGGGCATGCCTGATACCTACTATTCGCTTCGATTCTCCAACGCGCGTCTTTCCACGCCGCACGCACATGACGACGGTACGAGTGTGGCTCTGTACTCGAAGGGCACCTGGTGGTTCGACGATCCGGGTCCCTACAGGTACGAGAACGCCAGCCCCTTGCGCGTGTACGTCAAGTCGCGTGCAGCCCACGGGGCGATCATGGTCGGCAATGTCACGCGGACCAGGTCACGGGGAGTATCCCTGGTAGCAAGTCACAGCGAATGGAACACGGGCGGCAATGACACGACATGCGTGCGCGACAACACGTGGTCTGAAGTGGTTGTCACGCGTTGCACGCAATACATCCGATCCGTTGATGCCTTCGTGGTCACTGATCACGTGAAGGCAGGCCCCGGTCGCAAGAACCGCAATGTCAGTGAGCGCTGGATGGTCGCGCCGAAGCTGAGTGCCACCAACACAAATGGCGTGATCACTCTTGCGTCGAAGGACAAGCGCATGGATGTCGTGAAGTCCGGCATCGGTGGCTGGAATGTCCGCGTCGCGAGTAAGGGCTCATCTGCTGGATGGTTCACTGGCGTGTGGGGGGAGAAAGTGCCCGGCGCCGTTCTCTCGCGCACGATCAAGTTGCCCAAAGCCGGGATCGACGAGACTCTCGTCACGGTGTTCGTTCCGCGAAATGACGGCGAGAGCGTTCCGGTGACGATTGCCGACGGCTCAACGACGATCACTCGCGGTGGAAGCACGATCGTGACGCCGCTACCGACTCCCTGATCAGCGCAGCAGCGCATCCAATTCTGCTCGGGTCGGCAGTGACGGCACTGCGCCGGCCTTCGTCGTCGCAAGCCCGCCTGCCCCCGCTGCCCATCTCAAGGCCTCAGTGAGCTCATGTCCCTCGGCGAGTGCCGCGACGAGTCCGCCGCAGAAACCATCACCGGCGGCCACGGTGTCGATCGGCGTGACGGGGAAGACCGGGATGGAGCCGGATGAGTCAGCCGTTGCCCAGATCGCTCCGTCGCCGCCGCGCGTGATGATCGCGCACGTGACACCGAGCGACACCAGGTGCGCCGCTGCGGACTGCGCGCCCTCCAGGGTCGACGTGTCGACACCGGTCAGCTGCGCTGCCTCGTGCTCATTCGGCAGCACGATGTCCACAGCCCGCAGCAGGTCAACGGGGTAATCGAGTACGGGTGCCGGATTGAGAATCGTGCGTGCGCCCATGGCCCGCCCGACGACCATCGCGGCCTCGATCGAAGCGAGGGGCACTTCTCCCTGGGTAAGCA
>JBPCSY010000060.1:0-7789 GCA_051006695.1 Candidatus Nanopelagicales bacterium | reverse complement strand
GCGCACGGAAGCTCCGCTTGGCGCCGTCGGCGTCAGCGGCAATGGCGGCGTGAGCGGAAGTGCTGAGGTCACTGTGGGTGCCGACTTCGGCAGGCTCGGTGCCGCTGGGGGCATCGGGGCGACAGGAAGCGTCACCATGGGGTTCTCATTCATCAGTACTTCCTCTCCTACGCCGTGACGCGCAGAACCTCGGTGATCGTGGTTGCGCCAAGGGCGACATTGAGCCAGCCGTCCTGACGCAGCGTGCGCATTCCCTGCTCGATTGCCATACGCCGAATCTCGTCGGAGGAAGCGCGGGCAGTCGCTAGGCGCTCAATCTCCTCGGTCATCGGCATGACCTCGTGCATGGCGAGTCGGCCGCGATAGCCGGTATGCGCGCAACTTGAGCAACCGACCGCGTCGAAGATCTTCGGCGTAATGCAGATCGGGGCCTCGAATTTGATCACCTCGAGCTGCGAGGAGGTGAGCTCGCTCGGACGCTTGCACTTTTCGCAGAGTCGACGGGCGAGTCGCTGGCCGGTGGCGCACTGAAGCGCCGAGCCCAGCAGGAAGGGCTCGATTCCCATCTCGGACAGGCGCGTCAGAACACTGGGCGCATCATTCGTATGCAGAGTGGTCAGCACGAGGTGACCGGTGAGAGCGGCTTCGACGGCAATCTGCGCCGTTTCGTGATCACGGATCTCGCCGATGAGCACGATGTCAGGATCCGCTCGGAGAATCGCGCGCAGGCTGGAAGCGAAGGTCAGACCTGCCTTGGAGTTGGTCTGCACCTGATTGATGCCCGGGATGCGGTACTCGACAGGATCCTCGACGGTGACGATGTTGACCTCGGGTCGGATCACAGCGTTGAGAGTGGCGTAGAGCGTTGTCGACTTTCCTGAGCCGGTAGGGCCGCTGACGATCAGCATTCCGTATGGCCGTTCGTATGACGACTTCCACTTCTGCAGGTTGGCAGGCGAGAAGCCCAGTTGAGGCAGGCTCATCATCACCGCGGAGTTGTCGAGGATTCGCATGACGATCTTCTCGCCCCACACTGTCGGAAGGCAGTTCACGCGAAGGTCGATCTTGCGTCCGCTAGCCACGACTGAGAGACGTCCGTCCTGAGGACGTCGCCGTTCGGCGATGTCCATGTCGGCCATGATCTTCAAGCGCGAGATCACAGCCGATTGGATTTCCTTCGGCGCCGGCGCCATCTCCTTGAGCACGCCGTCGATGCGATATCTGATGCGAATGCTGTCCTCGGCCGGCTCAACGTGAATATCTGATGCTTGGTCGGCGATGGCCTGGCTCAGCAGCAGATTGACGTAGCGCACGAGTGGTGCATCCTTGGTCGACACCACCGGGGTCGAGAGATCAACAGCAGATTCGTCCTGCAGCAGGTCCTTGACCAGCTCACCGAGTTCGGCTTCCGCGCGATAGAGAAGGTTTAGTCGCGTCTGGATCTCACCACGCAGGCTCACGGCGAAGCGCACCGGGAGGCGGGTGATGGCCTGGAGATCCTCGCGCACCTGCCAGTCCATCGCGGTCTGACTGTCGGAGACGATTGTCACTCCGCGCTCGTCAATAGAGATCGGGATCACGGCGTATTTGCGTGCCTGCTCACCGTTCAGCAGCGCGATTGCCCGTGGATCGACGACACAGTCAAGAATGTCGTAGTACTCGAGGCCGGCGGCCTGCACGGTCACGCGCACGACGTCCTTCTTCGACACTCCCCCCTGGCGCACGAGAACGGTGAGCACGGGCTCGGCCGTCGTGAGGGCACTTGCCTCGGCAGCCACGAGTTGATCAGTGGTGATCAGCCCCTGATCCACGAGAAGCTCAGCCGCGCTTCGTGTTGCCTGCTCTGTCATCGCGCTCTTCCTGTTGCGTAACCGGCGCGCTTAAGCGCGACGTGCAGATCAGACACCTGGCCAATCACTCCCTCGGCATCCGAGAGGCTGATCTCTCCACCGAGGACGAGACGCACAAGATCCTGCTCAAGTGTGCGCATGCCATAGAACTCACCCTCAGCGATGATCTCGCTGAGAAGCGTGGTCTTGTCTGGATCGCTGACCGCATCCCTCACCCGACCATTCGATGCGAGCACCTCGACCACGGGTATGCGCCCCTCACGCCTTTGCGCAGCAATGAGTCTTTGACACACGATCCCCATCAGTGACTCGGCAAGAGCCGCCCTCGCCTGACGCTGCTCGCCGGCTGGGAACATGTCGATCATGCGATTGACCGCATCCACAGCGCTCTTGGCATGAAGACTGGCGAGCACCAGATGCCCGGTCTCCGAGGCCTGGAGTGCGGTGCGCAGCGTTTCGAGGTCGCGAATCTCGCCCACGAGGATGACATCCGGATCCTGGCGCATTCCTGAACGAAGTGCGGTTGCGAAATCCTCAGTATCCGTGTGAATCTCTCGCTGACTCACGGTTGAGAGCTGATCGCGATGCAGGAACTCGATCGGATCCTCGATGGTGAGAATGTGGCAGCGACGCGTACGATTCACGAGATCAATGAGAGAGGCAAGGGTTGTGGTCTTGCCAGATCCCGTCGGGCCTGCGACGACGACGAGACCGGCCTGGAGCGCTGCGAATTCGGTGACCACGGGCGGCAGGCCGAGCTCCTCGATCGTCGGCACGTGCTCACGCACATGACGAAGGACCATGCTTGCAGTGCCGCGCATGCGATAGGCATTGCCCCGGAATCGGCCGACTCCGTCCATCTGGAGAGCAAAATCGCACTCCTGGCGATCGAGGAACTCCTCTCGATCACGGGGCAGGACGAGCGCATCGAGAACCAGCGCTTCGGCGTCGTCATTACTGAGAGTCGCGTGCGCCACTGGAAGCAGGCGTCCGGATATTCGCAAGAGTGGCGGACCGCCAGCGCGAATGTGGAGATCGGAGGCGCCCTGAGCCACTGTCAACGTCAACAGGGCCACCAGCGCCTGCGGACCGATGACCGCGGTCGCTTGATCAAGGTCCGGCTGACTCATATGAGGTGTTTCGGCTCAAGGCGGCCCCGCGGGCTCGGATGAGCCGATAAACCTCACGTGAAGAACACCGCCGCTCCGCGACTTGTGGGCCTGGATCTGGGTTCAACCGGGATTCGCGCGGTCGAGGCCAAGCATGGCCGTGACGGATGGCGCATCATGAAGACCGCTGAGATCGATCTCCCGCCAGGAGCGATCCATGGGGGCGTGATCGCGGACCCGGCCTCGGTCAGCAAGGCCCTTCGCCGACTTTGGCGAGCCGGCAGGTTTAGTACCCGCAAGGTCGCTGCTGCATTGAGTGACGCAGGGGTCATTACCCGTCAGATCGACCTTCCCTGGATGCCGCCCGATGACTTCAGATCGGCCTTGAAGTACCAGGTAGTCGACTCCCTCCCTGTCGATCTCTCGACCGTCGAGCTCGATTACCAGCCCCTCGCGGAGTTCTCCGTGCCCGATGGCCACGGTCACTCGACCGACATGCTTCAGGTTCTCCTCGTTGCCACTCCGTCCGAGGCGGTGGCTGACCTTTGCGAAACCCTCATTTCCGCTCGACTCGAACCAGTGCGTGCCGACACCACCGCTTTCGCTTTGATTCGAACCGCGAGCGGGGGCAGCCTGCCTGTCTCCGATGAGTGCACCGCACTCGTGGACATTGGCGCCGATGTGCTCACCGTCGTCATTCATCAGGGCGGTCGACCCTTGTTCATTCGGTCCATTCCCGGGCAAGGCGGAGAACTCGCTAGCCTGACGGTTTCCGCCGCGATGGGCATGGACATCGAAGACGCTCGCGCACTGGTCATCGCCACCGGTCTCAATGGTCCGCCGCCGGTGATCACCCCAGTCGCGGAATCAAATGTCTTCGGACTCCTGTCCGGCACCGGGGAGGTGCCGATTGATCTCACTACGTCACGTGCGATGGCGCTCATCAACCCTTGGGCCACGACCTTGGTGAGTGCAATTCGAGACTCACTCGACTACTTCAATGCCGCGGGCGGCACGCATGTCAGCCGACTAGTGCTCACGGGGCGCACTGCTCAGCTCAATGGCCTCTCCGAACGCATCACGACTGAACTTCGCATTCCCGTGACTCTCCTGGATCCCTTCGCCGGCCTCGACCGGGCAAAGAGAGTCAGCCATCTCGACTCCCGGTCATACGCGGTAGCCACCGGCCTGGCCATGGGTGCCTGAGATGGCGCAGAAGAAGTCCTCATCAACGCCGTTCTGGAAGATGGAGATCGGAAAGAAGAAGCCTTCGTCCATTGAGGTCGAGCACCCCGAGTTCGAGCGCGCGCTCCCTCAGGTCAACCTGATTCCCGGTTCCGTGCGTGAATCGATCTCCGTGCGCAAGATCCGACGCGCATACGTGTTCGGCTTCCTGGCAATCCTCGTCCTTGTGACTCTTGTCTGGCTGATGCAGAATGGGTCGATTCTCGAGCAGGAGGCTCGTCTTACCTCGTCACAGAACGAGAGCGTCACGATCAGCAATCAAGTAACAGCACTTGCACCTGTTGAGCAGCTCTATCAACAGATCACCACGCAAGAGGCCTTCATCACGGACGCCGTAGCCTCCGAGGCGCTGACGTCCAGTCTGCTGGCGCAGTTGCGCACAGTGGCCGGCGCTGATGTCAACTATTCGAGCATCTCGGTGAGCTTCACCGGAATTCCCAAGCCCGAACTCAGCGCTCATCCGGAGACCGCGCTGAACGAGTGCCCGAATGCAGATCCGTTCGGCAAGGACATCACCATCGGATGCCTCACCTTCAGTGCTCAGGCGCCTACCCGGGCTGACGTCTCGAGGTTCTTGGTTCGCGCTGAGAAGAATGCATTTCTCGTCGGCCCATACGTCACCGCGAGCACGATCACCCAGGATGCCAACGGCAATAACCGATTGAATTTCAGCGGCTCGGCGGGTATCTCGCTCGAGGCGCTCCGCACCTCATTAACTTCTGACGAGACCGCTGCACTCCGTGAGGCCGCACTGGCCAAGTCGGGCGAAGCGGTCGTGGATCCGACAGCGAAGTGACGACATGACCGGACATCGCAAGCGCAATAACCTCATTGCGGGCGGAGCAATTCTCGCAGTGGCTACCGGGCTCACATGGCTCTTCGTCCTGTCGCCACGACTCTCAACGACTGCTGAACTGCAATCGCAGACCTCCACCGTCGAGGCATCGATCACCTCTCAGATGCGTCATCTGCGCGAGCTCAACGCCATGGTCGCGGATGCTCCCGAGGCCGCGCGTCGAGTGCAGACACTTCTCTCACGGATGCCACAGCAGGCAGACCTTCCCGCGCTCTTCACACAGATCACCTCCGTGGCTAAGAGGGCCGGCATCTCGGCGCAGGATATTTCAGCTATCACTCCGTCCGTTCCCGTGCCCATTGACTCGGGTAAGCAGGGACAAGGGGTTGTCTCCGATGCGCAGCAATCGCCGCAGCGCACGCGGGTGCAAGTGGCCAAACTCGATCTCAGCATGACAGTGACAGCGAACCCTGATCAGCTTCAGCGCTTCCTGCGCGGGCTGGAGCAACTCGACCGCGATTTCCTCGTCACCGGCGTGAACGTCGCGGCTGATCCCTCGGACCCCCTAGGGGAGAAGCAGTCCGCCACCGTCACGGCCACCACATTCGTTCTTCAATCGCAGCTTCCCGACCTTGAGAAGAACGTCAATGACTTGCTCGCGAAGGTACAGGCTGATTCCACCTCATCGGCAGCGTCGATTACGCAGTAGGAATCCACGTGCGCGCTAGCCGAGCGCCATCACCTGACCCGATGCTTGCCACCAGCGTTTGCCGGACGACGGAGATCGCCTGGCTGAAGTCATCGGGCACACCGGCCAGGCGTGTGAGCGCAGCGACCGCGAGATCCCACCTCACCTGAACGGTGAGCATCTGCAGGTCTCCGATCGCCAGGGCAGACTCGACGAGATAGGCCTCGAGGGTGAGCATGTCGGCCTCATAGGCAGCCGAGATCGCACCGGCCGAGTCGCCGCGCACGCGATCAGCCAGTGCATCGCCCATGCGTGCTTGGGCATCCGAACGACGCTGTGCCACGAACATCGCAGCAGGCAGCCCACCGAGTCGCGAGGTGCCACATTCCCGAAGTCGCTCAGGGATCGGCGCCTCGAATGAGGCGAGATGATCCAGCGCGCTGAAGCGCGCTTCGATGTCTTCGGCGAGATCCGCATCGACCGCTTCGAGCAGTCGGATGCGCATGCTTTCGACAAGGTCTCGTGCCGAGGCAAATGCACCCTGACCACTCTCGAGGCTCTCCTTGAGCGCCCGGGCAAGCCGATCTCCAAGCGCAAAGAAGGGAGTCTGGGGGGAATGGGTGACCACGACGATGCGCTCCCAGGCCACCGCCTGGGCCGTGGCAACATCTGCCGCCCACGTGCACAACACCGCATTGGAGACATCACCTTGCTCTGCGTATGCCACGGACTTGGGCGTGAGCACGTGAACACGCTGCAGCAGATCGGCATAGATCTCCTCTGCCGAGAAGTCTTCGTCATGCACGCCTGTCACCAGTGCCTCCGATGACAAGTGTACGAACGCAACGAGAGGTCTCGGTGGGCATCATGTGATTGTGATGGTCAGGGTCTGAGCCGCCCTGCTTCCATCGGGCTTGGTCACGACGTATTCGATCACGCTCTGGCCGACATTCGGAGGGGCGATGAACGAGATCTGATTCGCGACCACGGTTGCCGTGCCGGAGCCCGCCTTGATCGCGGCCCCCGTCAGCCTGTTGCCCGAAATGTCGTTGGCCAGAACGTTGTACGTGCGAGTCGTCGATCGCGCCTGCGCGCCGGTGTCAGCCAACATTCCGGTGAGAGCAACTGGATCGCGACGAATGGTGGTCTCCGAATAGGCCTTGACCTTCCATGGCTCGTTCGAGAGCTCGAGCATGTACGGCGGCGGATCCTCGACCATGTACCGCTGGTCGTACTGATAGAACTTCTGGTACGCGGCGCCTCCGCCGCTCACTCCGACCGGGCATCTGTACTTCTGACCGAGTGATCCTCGGAGAAAGATACCGCCCATATTCGATCCCCTGGTGGCATCCTGCGCACCGAAGCACTGAGTAAGTACCACTCCCGCGAAGTTATAGATGGGGTTCTTGTTCTTCTGCCAGTTCCAGTCGGGGGTCTCGATCGCGGACGTCGTATTCGCATCGAGCGGGCGATACGCATAGAGGAATCGGTATGGCACCAGACCGAGCATGTTGTCGGAGGTGAGAGGGGGAACTCCGTAGTCCACCGCAGCTGTATTCGTCTTGTTCGTGTCATTGGAGTCGATCACCGGACCGGTGAGTGCGATGTCATGCTCGGTGGCGACGGTCACTGCCCCGGTGAACTCTCCCTGAAGGAACACATCTCCCGCATCGCAGTCGTACCAGCCCGGATCGCTGCCGAACTTCTCGGAAGGAAATCCCTTCTTCCCGCTATAAGACGAGTTGAAGAGTTCTGTCTGCTCCGCAACCGCCGGAATGATGAAGGGATAGCTGTTCACGGCCGTACCCGATTTCTTCATGCACGCAGCCGAGGTGCCGGCGACCCAGCGATTCGCGTCACCTACGGGTGGTGTTTGGGTCCCCTGGACGTAGACCACGCCGTTGAAGCCTGCGGACTTCATCGCACCGAGATCCAAGGTCACCGTCGGCTGTGTCGCAGGTGTCGCAGGATTGGCGTACATGGACGTGCCTCCGCACATGGAGGTCGTAGCGCGGGTGGACGGGCTGGTCACAGCCATCGTGCCGTCAGGGCGAAAGCGGATTCGGGTGGGGCCGGTGAACACGCACCCCTTGTCCATGGC
>JBPCSY010000059.1:0-6244 GCA_051006695.1 Candidatus Nanopelagicales bacterium | reverse complement strand
GCATCGTCCATGCAGCGTAAGCAGCGCAGCTGCGCGACGCGCACAACGCGTCCCTGCAGCGTAAGCAGCGCAGCTGCGCGACGCGCACAACGCGTCCCTGCGGCGTAAGCAGCGCAGCTGCGCGACGCGCACAACGCGCTCCTGCGGCTTAGTCCGCCGCGGGGAAGCTGACCCGAACCTCGAGTCCGCCCAGCGGTGACTGCTGCGCGGTCGCATCACCGCCTGCTGCACGTGCGGATTCCTGCACGAGGGCCAGCCCGAGGCCCGAGCCACCGGGCACGGCAGCGCTCCCGCGGGTGAACCGCTGGAAGACGGACTCGCGCTCTGCGGCGGCGAGGCCGGGGCCGTCATCACCAACGGCGAGAACGACGTCGCGCCCTTCCCTGCGCAGCGTCACGTGAATGCGACTGCTGGCGTACGACATCGCGTTGCCGAGTAGCTCGTCGGTGATCTTCGCGACGGTTCCCTCAGTCGACATGATCCATAGATCAGGCGCAATGTCGCCTGTCAGTTCAATCTCGTTCTCATTGGCGATGAGTTCGGCCTCGATGATCCGACCTGAGACCTTGGTCGAGGCATTCATTCGCCGCACTGTCGTGCTGCCGGAGTCAGTGCGGGCGAGGGAGAGCACCTGATCGATGCGATGAGTGAGTCGATCGACCTCGGCTGTTGCGGCGATGGCTTCGGCACGCACGGCATCATCAGTCGTGATGTCCTCGATGGCCTCGAGTCGAAGTCGTACGCCGAAGAGCGGGGTGCGCAGGTGATGGGAGGCATCGGCGGCGACGCGCTCCGTGCGCGCCAGGATCCCGTCGAGCTTTCCGGCGGTTGTGTTGAGCGCTGAGGCAACGGATCGGACTTCCGCAGGGCCGTCGGTCTCCGATGCGCGCAGGGCGAGGTCATCGGGCAGTGCGTGAGCCACGTCAGCCAGCCGGCGCAGGGGTGAGGCGATCGATCGTGCGAGCAACCACGCGACGACCGCGGCAACGGCCATCACGGAGATCACGAACAGCAGCAGCCATTTCTGGGTTGAGCGCACCACGCTCGTGACCTCGTCCTCGGGAATGGAGAGGCGCACCGCGCCACTGACCTGCTGGTTTTGCACCACAGGCGCCGCGACGTATCGAAGATCGGTGCCTAGCGTCGACGACGCGCGCACATCAGTGGTCAGATAGCCCTCGAGGGCCTTGTTGATCTCCGGGCGATCAAAGGCTCGGTCTAGGGCGGAGTCGCTGCTATCGGCAATGAGTTTCGCATCCGTGCCGACGACGATGACGCGAGCGCCCGTCGCCTCATGAATGTCCTGAGTCTCGTTCGCCCACAGTTCGCGCGGCTGCGAGGAGAGCACGGAGGCAGCGCTCAACGTCGCCACCTCAAGACGGGAGATGAACTGATCGCGCTGATCGTTGGCGACGATGATCGCGAGAGGAACGGCAAGCGCAATCGCGACGAGAGCGACGAGCGCCGTCATCGCGATCACAAGACGCTTGGTCACGCAGTGCCCTCGCCGAGTCGATAGCCCACTCCGCGCACAGTCTCGACAAGGGAAGCATCCCCGAGCTTCTTGCGCAGGGTCGCGATGTGAACGTCAAGAGTCTTGCCCGTGCCGATCCACACCGGATCCCAGACGCGAGAGAAGAGTTCCTGCCGTGACACTGCACGGCCCGGTTCCTCTGCGAGCACGGCAAGCAGGTCGAACTCCTTCGCCGTGAGGTCGATCTCCGCGCCGTCGACGGTGACGACATGTCGCGTGCGATCAACAACCACTCGGCCGCCACCGACAGTCGGCTCATTGCGGCGTCGGCGCGCAATGGCCCGCACTCGCGCTGCGAGTTCGCGCACGCTAAACGGCTTGACCACGTAGTCATCGGCACCGAGCTCGAGCCCGACAATGCGATCGGTCTCCTCGCCACGCGCAGTCGCGATGATGACGGGCACATCGGAGGTGCGGCGCAGCTCACGCAGTACCTCGAGGCCGTCACCATCCGGCAGGCCAAGATCGAGGATGACGACATCGGCATCAGCAGCTGCGGCCACGACCTGGGTGGCATAGGCCACGTGCTCGACCTCGAAGCCATTGCGCACGAGACCCTCCACCAGGGGGCCGGAAATTGCAGGGTCGTCCTCGACGACAAGAACCTTCACGGTCTCATCGTGGCATGTCCACAGGCGGTCGTTGTGCGAGCTCGCGACCCACCCCTCGTGCAGGTTCTGTGCGGTCGCGCCATTTAACCCAGGCCTTACCTTTCCTTGAGTCCCCCTTGGGCGCCGCCCGCATACCTTCAAGTCATGTCGAGGGAATCCTCGGCGAACAGGAGGAACCATGAAGCGCTCATCAGCCCTGATCGGCACCGCGGCCGCTGCCGCCGTGCTCGTCGCCGGGTCCGTAGCCGCGATGGCCGCGATCAACACCGCGGCATCCTCGGCTCCGGCGGTCGGCAATATTGCCGTGGTTGATGACCAGCCGATGGCGGCAGGCAGTCTCGCGCCCATCGAGATAGCACCGCTGCCCGAGATCGTGCCGATCGCTCCCGCATCACCCGTCATCGTCGATGCTGTCGACATCACGTCGGTCGAGCCCACGCCCGCGCCCTCCGCAAAGTCGAGTAAGTCGGGCAAGTCCTCAGCCAAGCCGAAGCTTCAATCGTCCTCGACTCCGATGACTCAGGAAGCACGCAGTCTTACGGCTAGCCAGGCAGCAGACATCGTGATGGGCCAGATTGACGGTTCGGCCTCGGTTGCCGACGTCTCCCGCGCGCAGCATGACGGCTATGACTCGTGGGCCGTCACGGTCGACAAGGCCGACGGCTCACGCCTCGTGGGATACGTCTTCACGGGGGCCACCGGCGCGGATGTCTTCGACTGGAAGGTGCTGAAGGAGCCGAAGCCGATCGTCGTCACCGGTTCCGCACCGAATGCCCCTGCCTCCGCGCGGCCGGCCAAGGGCGATGACGATCACGCGTCATCTGAGCACGCGGACGAGTCCGAGCACCACGAATCACACGAGAGCGATGATGACGATGACTAATTCCCAGGTTCGGCGGCCCAGCCGTCGCGGTCACTCGACCACTGACAAGGTGGTATCCGCAGGTCTTGCCGCCGCCGCATGCGCTGGTCTCGTCGGTGTCATCGCCGTGCGCACCACGCAGGATGCCCAGGCCGCCGATGCCCAGGCCGCGAGTTCGCAGGCAACGGCAGAGGTCACCGATGCCACTCTCGCGGTCGCGACCACGTCGACCGGCCTCACGCAGGAGCAGCTCGATCAGTACGCCGCCCAGCTCGAGGCCGAGCGCCTCAAGCTCATCGACTACCGCGATCAACTGGCTCTCGCCGCAGCGTCCCTGAACGGCGCGGCCCAGCAGACTGCCGTTCCCTCGGCTAAGTCCGGTACGTCGATCAAGACGCCGAAGGTCGCGGCAGTGAAGCAGAAGGCCAAGGCGAAAGCCAAGGCACAGGCCAAGGCGAAGGTCACTGCCCCCGCGCAGAAGCAGCCTCAGCAGCAGGCACAGCCCCAGGCTCAGGCACCTGCTCCGGTCGCCAAGCCGGCACCTCGGCCGCAGGCTCAGGTTCAGCAGCAGGCCGCACCTCGCCCGCAGGCACAGACCAAGTCGAGCTAGTCGTGGGCACGCAGCTCACGAGCGCACGCTCGTGGAGTGACGTGGCGACTAGCGTGGCCGACATGGATTCCGTGATGCCTTCCGCCACTCGCGTCTTCCGCGCGATGGGAACCGACTGCGAGCTCATCGTGTACGGAGTCGGTGCTGAGGAATTCGCGAGTGCCGGTGCGCATCGTGTCGAGTTGCTCGAGCAGTGCTGGTCACGCTTTCGTTCGACCAGTGAGCTCACGCACCTGAACTCGCGCGCAGGTAGTGGGCCGGTCAGCGTCTCCGAGGATCTCCTGACTCTTGTCGACATCATGCTCGAGGCGTGGAGGGCCACCGATGGTCTGTTCGATCCGACCGTCATCACCTCGATGAATGCCCTCGGGTATGACCGCGACTTTGCCTCCGTCATCGCACGCGATGCCATCGCCCTGGTCACCGCGCAGGTCATGCGAGCTCCGGGGATGGGTGACGTCGTCATTGACGAGGAGACCATGACGATCTCGCTGCCCGCTGGGGTCGGCCTTGACCCGGGCGCGATCGGCAAGGGTATGGCCGCCGACTTCATCGTCGAAGAGTTGATGAACTCCGGTGCTGATGGCGTACTCGTCAATCTCGGCGGGGACATCGTGTTCGCCGGCTCACCGGGAAGTGATGCCCCGTGGGTCATGGCAATTCTCGACGAGCGCCTTCCACTCGACGTCGACGATCGCGTCGTGCGCCATCTCGAATTCGAGGCCGGCACCGATCATGGCGCCGTAGCGACATCCACGACTCTCAAGCGCGTCTGGGCTGACGGACGCCATCACGTCATCGATCCACGCACCGGTGATGTCGCCCGCACCGATCTCGTGCAGGCCACGATTGCTGCGTCTACCGGCTGGTGGGCAGAGGTCGCCGCCACGACCGCACTCCTGCTCGGTAGCGAGCAGGCCGAGGCCTGGCTCGACGAGAACGAGCTCGTGCATGTGCTGATGACACCACTGGAGCTGCTCGGCGATGAGTGAGCTTCCCTGGACCTGGCTAGCCATTCGCGCCAGCGGGCTTACCGCCTGGGGCCTTCTCTCCGCAGTGGTGATCTGGGGAATCCTGCTGCGCACCCGACTGCTGGGCCGCGTCGCCTCGCCCATGCGGCTGCTGGACATGCATCGCTGGCTCGGTGTCACCGCGCTGTTCTTCCTGGCTATTCACATGATCATGCTGATCTTCGATCACTCCGTGAACTTCACCATCGGCCAAATTCTGATTCCGGGCACTGCCCCGTGGAAGGCCTTCGATGTCGCCCTCGGCACGATCGCCTTCTGGATTCTCATTCCCGTGACGATTATCGGGCGCATCAGGCCGCGTCTCGGCAAGCGCGGCAATGCGTGGTTCAAGCGCAGTCACTATCTCGCTTATGCCGCGTGGCCGATCGCCACGGCGCATTACATTCTCGCCGGCACTGATGCCCTGGCGTCGTGGTCCCTTGCCTTCCTCATCGCGATGAGCGCGATCATCGTCTTCGCTCTCATTGCTCGCGGTTTCGTTCCCGCGCCTGCCCCGACACGACCCATTCGCGAGAAGCAGGCGCCCAGCGTGCCAGCATGACCCCGTGAGCACGATTGGTCTCGATGGCGTCCTGAGCTGGGCTCAGGCACATCACGTCGCGGCCACTTGCTCAGGTGCACTGCCGAGCGTGAAGGCACGTCTCGACGAAGCCGCCGGCGGCGTTCTCTCCCGCGCACTCTCGACACTCGCTGATGACCCGGCTCATGACGCTGCTGCCTTCCACGGCTATGCCGTCTGCGGTGAGGGTCCGTGGTCACTCGTGCTCGACTCCACTGTCGGCCCGGGCGAGGCCGTCAGCGTGCGCGCCGGTGAGGCGATTCCCCATCACACCGATGCAGTGCTCGCACTCGCCGACTCGGTGTCGGAGACAAGCAGCAGTGGCTCGGTTCACGTGTTCGCCTGCGATCCGCTCAGCGGCGTTCCGGATGAGCGCGCGCGCCCGGACTTCGGCAGCGGCATCATCCGCCAGGGTGATCTCGGCCCTGCCGGCCGTGAGCTCGTCGCGGCAGGCTCGATCGTGACTCCGGGAGTGCTCGCACTCGCGGCGGCCACGGGTCACGACACCATCGACATCGTGAAGCCGCCGACCGTCGGCCTGATCGTTCTCGGTCATTCGCTGCTCTCACATGGCATGCCGCGCGAGGGCCGCGTGCGCGATGCGCTCGGCATGACGATTCCGTCATTCATCAGCGCGAATGGCGGCATTGGCAATCCCGCGAAGCGCGCACCCGACACTGCCGAGCTGCTGCTCACCGAGATTGATGATGCCAATGTCGACGTCATCATCACCACCGGTTCCACTGAGCCGGCGCCGGGCAATCATGTGCGGCAGGTGATCGGTGATCTCGGAGCCCGGTGGCTGATTGACGGAGTGAGTGTCACTCCGGGTGCGCAGATGCTGATGGCCCGCCTTCCCGACGGGCGCATCCTCGTCGGCTTGCCCGGCCATCCCGCAGCCGCGATTGCGGGCCTCGTCACTTTGGTGGGCCCGTTACTTCGCTCGATGAGCGGGCGCACGAACGTGATCGATCATCCGACCGGCGTACTGCTCGACGATGCTCCGCCGGCTGACTACGCCGATGACACCCGGCTGG
>JBPCSY010000058.1:0-11573 GCA_051006695.1 Candidatus Nanopelagicales bacterium | reverse complement strand
ACTTACGATCAAGCGCTTCATGACATGTCCAATCAGACTCACGGGCAGATGTGCGGTCACCCGACCTCACGTCTCCAGGGTACGTCCTCGCCGAGGGTGACGGCGGACATGAACTGCCCCGCTATGGCTGAGGCCCACATCACCGGACCGGCCAGCGTGTGCGAACGTCAATTGGGCACCGAGCGGTCACAATGAGGAGTCTTCTTCCTCACTAACAAGGGATTTCGCATGCATAGTTCCATCAAGTTCGCTGCCATCGCGGCAACCGCAGCACTGTCCATCGCTGGCCTGAGTGCCTGCTCCTCGAGCAGCTCCAGCAGTGAGCCGACAGCAGCGGCATCTGCCTCCATGGTCGGCGGCATGACCGAGTGCACCGAGGCTGTCGTCTATGCGGCTGCTGACGAGGCCGCCACGGCCATGGGTGCCGACAACGTCTTCACCCCGGACGGCCTGCAGTGCGCCGACGGCTGGGCGCTGGCCACGGGCATTCTCGGCACCGGTTCCACCGAGGCAGACGCACCTGAGGGAGCTCCGACGACATTCATCTTCGAGGCCGAGGGGCAGTTCTGGATTCCCAAGACCGCCGCTGATGTCTGCGGCACGATCGATGGCACGACCTATCCGGCTGATGCCCAGATTCCCGAGTCCTTGTTCGAGGCTGGCTGCCTCTCCGGCTGATTCGGCACGCAATAACGAAGGCGTCGGGCACGTGCCCGGCGCCTTCGTCATGTCTGACGAATGTCGAGTCGGCAGTTGTGCGCACACCACGAACGTCAGTGGTGACGCCTGTCACATGCAAGTTCCATCGCCAGTGATCAAACGTACGTACGATGAGCCACCGGCGTTCGCTCCTCACCCCCGTGGGGCGGGCGCCGGCCTGTGTTCTAGCTCGAGGGCGTGGAGGCGGGGTGTAGTGCCCCGGCCTTCTCGAGTGCCGCAGAGAGCATGAATGCCGACACGCTCAGATGAGCTGCTGCGGCCGCCTCGCGGATGGTGCTCAACTCTGCCGGCGTGAGCCGCATATTGAGTCGAGATGTCCGTTGATCCTTGGTCCTCACGTGTTTCCCCCTTGCGGATAAGTGTGACGTACACACGGGACATTTGCCGAATCCACCACCCACCGATGTGGGCTTGATCTCCCCGAGCGCCAAGGCGTACTCATGTGCCTGGCAGTGGTGATCCGAAGGTGTTGTGGAGATCCGTCTCGTGGTGACGGTGAGCAGGTAGGTTCGACTCGCCGGCCGAGGGAGAGGGCACGCATGAGCACCTGGATCGACGAAGGCTTCGTGGCCTTCGACACCGAGACCACCGGCGTGAACACGGCCGAGGATCGCATCGTCACCGCGGCTGCCGTTGTCTTCCGTGAAGGTGAGCCCCAGGAGACTCGCTCGTGGCTCATCAAGGTCGATGTCGACATCCCCGAACGAGCAAGTGAGGTTCACGGCATCACCAATGAGATCAGTCAGGGTCAGGGGCAGGATCAGGCAGAGGCGCTCGCCGAGATCGGCGACTTTCTCGACAGCATCGGTCTGCCGATCGTCTGCTTCAACACCGGCTTTGACATCCCGATCCTGAACTCCAATCTGCAACGACACGGTCTCGGCGAACTCAAGACATCCGTGATCATCTGCCCGTACGTCATCGATCGTCAGCTCGACAAGTACGTGAAGGGCAAGAACCAGCGACGTCTCAAGCCCACCGCCGAGCGTTATGGCCTCGAGCTCAGTGAGGACGACTGGCATGGGGCCGAGGCAGACTCTCTCGTGACCGGCCGCATTCTCATCGCGCAGGCGAAGAAGTTTCCGAAGATCACCGAGGTGTCGCCTCAGGAGCTCGCCGACAAGGTGGTCGAATGGCGCGACCAGCAAGATGCCGAGTTCAAGGAATGGCTGGCACGACAACCACCACGCCAAGCGTAAGCATGTGCGACATCGCGTAGGCGAGTCTGCGCCGGCGCGAGTGAGAGGATCAGCCATGACATTCGATGGATTCGGTCCCGGGCTGGTCGACTTCTATCTCGAGCTTGAGGACAACAACACCCGCGAGTGGTTCAAGGCCAACAAGCAGCGATATGTCGAGCAGGTGCGGGGGCCGCTCGAGGCGCTCGCCGAGACTGTCACGGGCACGTACGGAGCACCCAAGATCTTCCGTCCGTATCGGGACACCCGCTTCGCCCATGACAAGACCCCGATCAAGGAAACCGCATCGATGTGGGTCGACTTCGGGGGAGCGGGCTACTACGTGCAGTTCTCTGCCGACGGCATGCTCCTGGGTGCTGGTGCCTACCAACCCGACAAGTCGATCCTCAGGCGCTTTCGCGAACTCATCGCGACACCTGCGGGCGAGGTGATGGTGCGAAAGCTCATCGCCGGCGTGGAGAGGAAGGGCCCGAACCTCAACACTGACTGGCGGCTTGCAACTGTTCCTCGCGGCTACAAGAAGGACGACCCGGCCGCCGATCTACTCGCCCTCACCTCCCTCGTCATGACACGTCATCGTGCGCCAGGGCCTTGGCTCACCACGAAGGAGTGCTTGACGGCGGTCACCGGTGGCTGGGATGCGATGAAGCCGTGGGCGACCTTCGTCGCCAACCTCAGCAGTGGCTAGCGGCTGAACGCAGAGCCGACCGTGGTGTCACCTGCGCGATCAGCGCATACTGGAAGGAGGCCACAAGCCACCAGGAGGTGTCATGACGGAGCAACAGCAGTACGAGATCGTCACGAAGTATTCGAAGGCTGAGTTGCGGAAGTATTCGCGGTGCACGCTCGCCGACGTCACGTTGACCGGCTCTGCCGAGAGAGTGGGCACTCGGGCATTCGGTCCGCTCGTTCGCTATATCTCGGCGAAGCAACTCGCGATGACGGCTCCGGTGCTGCAGGCCCAGGCGGAAGCGCAGAGCCAGTGGACAGTGAGTTTCGTCTTGCCTGGCAGCAAGGCGATCGGCGAGTACCCCCTACCTGATGACGCGAACGTGACGCTGCGCGAGGTTCCCGAGCACTTCTCCATGGCAATGACATGGTCGGGTCGCTGGACATACTCAAGCGTCGAGAAGCACACAGAGGCCCTTCGCCTTGCGATCAAGCAGGCAGGCCTGACCGAAATCGGCATGCCCGTGTGGGCCCGATACGACCCGCCGTGGAAGCCGTGGTTCCTTCGCAGGAATGAAGTGATCATCGACGTTCAGCGACAGGCCCTTGCTGACTGAATCAGTATTGGTCGGGCATGCTGAGCAATACGAATGATTCAGGCGGATACTGGGAGCATGAACACAGGCCTTGCACGTGAATCGTTCCGCTCCTTCAACTCTCGGCAGTCGGCCTTGAGCGCCTATTCGCGAAACTCGTTCATGTCCATCGGCTCTTACGGTTCTTTCATGTCGATTGGTTCTGTGGGATCGGCGTTTTCGATCGGTTCCATCGGCAGTTTTGCCTCAGTCCTGAGCGTGCTGTCTGGTGCTTCGAAGTTTGCGGTGATGTCGTGGAAGAAGGGATGGTGACCGAACTTCCGATCTGCGCCCGCTGCGGCCATTACGTACCCAGTGATGAGGAGCCAGGCGTAGGCCCAGGCGTGCTGTCAATGACGGTCACTCACGATTCGGAGCAGTTGCGGATCTGCATGCCGTGCGGATGGCATGAGGCATGGCAGCAGGCAACGGGCGAACTTGCCGCTCCTGATGCCTGGCCACTGCAGGTACCCGAGAAGTTCTACCGAGGTCTTGGTTCCTGCTGACTGTTCACGCTGGTGGCGGAAACGTCACGATGACTCCGGTTGTCACGTTGCCGTAAGTCGTGAGCGCGTCAGGGGTCGTGGCGAACACCCATGCGAGATAGGCGCAGAAGATCGCGTCGATCTCATCTTCAACCATATTGAGGTGCGCCTGCCGTGTCGCCCCGTCGACGATTTCCGAGATCTCTTGCCACCGAGCATTTGAACTCAGCATCAGCGAACGATCGCAATACTGCTCCATCAAGTCGATCAGCTTGATGAATTGCGCCCTACGCATCTCGGGAGTGCGCCCGGATCGTGCCTTGTACTCGAGTACCCGATCTAGAGAGAACAGGCCGACCATCGAACTGTGCGGATAGACCTCGAGTGCTACCGGCGTTGTCGTACTCGGATCATCGGAGGAGTCGATACGCCATCCGTGCTGCTCGGCAAGGCGCATCCCACGAGGCTGCGGCTGCATGCTCGGTCGACCCATATTCGTGGGATGCGTGCCCGCATGAAATCGACGGAAGTCCCGCGATAGGTCGCGTTCGCAATCGCGCATGCCTGCCGCGTTGGTGACGACTAGTGGAGCGTCGATGGCAATGACGGCGGGTGAACTACCTGCGAGAAAGGCGGCGATCTCGTCATCCGTGACGACCGAACCCGATCTCAGGAGGGCTCCGTGATGATCAGTGAGGGCAATGCCGGTGCGCGCTCGACTTCCCCAGGCGAGATCAATTCCGGCGACCTGCATGGGGGAAATCTATGCGCTCGTCTCACCGGGCGCCTCCCTGAACCTGATCGAGTGAGAGCGGAGCTATTCTGAGCGCTCGGAATTGACGAAGGGACGGCACGTGAGCCAGCGCAAGCGCAACTACGGCGGCGGCTTCATCGGTGCGATGAAGAAGACAGAGCACGGAATCGAGTCCCTTCTCTTCAATGGTCGCTGGCTGCTGATCCCGTTTTACGTCGGATTACTCGTCGGCCTGATCGTCCTTGTCCTCAAGTTCATCCAGGAGTTCGTCCACCTGATGTCGATCGCAGCAGACTCCACGCTCAAGCAGACGACGATCAGCCTTCTCGAGCTTCTCGACATCGTGCTGCTGGCCAACCTGATTCTCATCGTGATCTTCAGCGGTTATGAGAACTTCGTCTCCAAGATCGCGGTGGCCCAGGATTCTGAGGATCGTCCGTCATGGATGGGCAAGGTCGACTTCTCCGGCCTGAAGATCAAGCTCATCGGCTCGCTCGTCGCGATTTCCGTCATTCAGCTGCTGGCCGTGTTCCTCGAGCCGGGCAAGATGGACACCGATGAGGTCTTCTGGATGATCATGATCCATCTGACCTTCGTGGTGTCCGGTGTTCTCTTCGCCGTGATGGATTACATCGCCGACAAGCGGGCGACAATAGATATCGCCGCGGAGAAGGCCGAGCTCGAATTGCGCATCCTGGAGCGCAAGCACGGCTTCGAGCCGGGTTACGCGGAGAAGCTGGATCCCACCGGCGAGTAGTGAAATGGGCGTCGGTGTGCGTGTCCGCGAACATCGCTTAGGCTCGGCGCATGGCTGGTTCTGTGCAGAGTGTTGTCGTCCTTGGCCTGTGGCTCGCGCTGACGGGTCTCCAGATCTGGGCGCTTATCGATTGTGCACGCAGGCCGGCACAGGCATTTCCTGCCATTGATCGAAAGTCCAAGACCCTGTGGCTCGCCCTCACCGGCGCAGCGCTGGGCACCGGGTTGCTCTTCCGTAATCCCATTGGGATTTTCGGAATCGCAGGCGCGGTGGTGGCGTTGGTCTATCTGTTCGACGTACGCCCCAAGCTCATCGAGATCATGAAGCCGCGCTGGTAAGGAGCCATTCCTGACGATGAGTGAGGCCCGCCGCATCCGCGGCGGGCCTCACTCATGCGAACGCGTAATGAGCTACTTCTTGCCCTGATTCGCCACAGCGGCCGCTGCCTCGGCGGCTGCAGCCGGATCCAGGTACTCGCCGCCCTTGATGATCGGCCTGAGATTCTCGTCAAGCCGATACACCAGGGGGATGCCTGTCGGAATGTTCAGCTCTGCGATATCGGAATCGCTGATGCCATCGAGGTGCTTGACCAGTGCTCGCAGTGAGTTGCCATGAGCGGCAATGAGCACGGTCTTACCGGCGCGCAGCCCCTCGGCGACTATGACGTCCTCCCAGTACGGGATCAGGCGGGTGACGACGTCCTTGAGGCACTCGGTCGCGGGAACCGCCTCGGGCGGAAGTGCGCTGTAACGAGCATCGTGGGTCTGCGCCCACTCATTGTTCGGGTCGATGGCAGGCGGCGGAGTGTCGTAGGAACGACGCCAGAGCATGAACTGCTCATCGCCATACTGCTCGAGGGTCTCCTTCTTGTTCTTGCCCTGGAGCGCACCGTAATGACGCTCGTTGAGGCGCCAGTTGCGCACGACGGGGATCCAATGACGGTCAGCGGCTTCGAGCGCGATCTGGCTTGTCTTGATCGCGCGCTTGAGAAGTGACGTATGGACGACGTCGGGAAGGATTCCGGCCTCCTTGAGCAACTCACCGCCGCGCTTGGCCTCGGCCAGACCCTTCTCGTTCAGGTCGACATCGATCCAGCCGGTGAAGAGGTTCTTGGCATTCCACTCGCTCTCGCCGTGGCGGAGCAGGATGAGGGTGTAGGGCGCATTGGTCATGGTCCAATTCTGCCCGACGGGATGCCCTGATTCCCAGTCGGCATCTTTCTCAGGGAATTTCGCGCGGTGCGGCCAGGTGCGCGAATGCTGCCAGGTTGTCAGTGGACTCCCCGGCCTTGATGCGCCACGCCCATTCCTTGCGGATAGCCGTCTCGAAGCCCAGCTCGAGAATGATGTTGAACGAGTTGTCGGAGTACTCAAGTACCGCACCGAGAATTCGATCGAGTTCGTCTTCGCTGAGATTCTCATTGGGCACCTTGCCCGTGAGATAGATGTCGCCGAACTGATCGATGCTGAAGGCGACGGCATACATGCGTCGGTTGCGCTCGAGCAGCCACTCGTACACGCCCTTGTGGTTCTCGTCGGGATTGCGCGCCACGAAGGCGTTGATCGTGAGGGAGTGCCTGCCAATGCTGAGAGCGACATTCGTCTTGATCTTGTGGGTGCCGGGCAGCTCGACAATGTACGTCGTGTTGTTCGTGTCAGGCGTTACCGTCTTCTCGCACGGAAGCGAATTCTTGCTGCAGTAAGCCTCGATGACTGCAGCGGTTCGGTCACTACCGGTATCGGCACTCATGCGTGCACGGCCATCTCGCTGTTGCGGTGGTTCGCGATGGCAGCACGGTAGGAATCGAGCAGCCCAACGGTCGTGGATTCCCATCCGAAGGTCGCTGCGTGCATGCGCGCACCCTTGGCGAGGTCCTCGAGCCGTATCGGGTTTCGCAGCAGGGCGGAGAGGGTGTGCGCGTAGGCGCTGACTGAATGACCGTCGATCAGTACGCCTGACACATCGTGATTGACGGCTGTACGCAGGCCCCCGACAGCCGAGGCCACGACCGGAGTGCCGCAGGCTTGGGATTCCACGGCCACCAGCCCGAAGGACTCGCTGTAACTGGGTACAACGGTGATGTCTGCCGCACGAAACCAGTCGACGAGGGTTGCGCGGTCATTCGGTGGCTCGAAGCGCACGATGTCAGAGATGCCCAGATCATTCGAGAGTTCGATCAGGCTGGTCGGATGCTCGAGTCCGTTGCCGGATGGGCCTCCGCAGATGACTACGAGCAGCTCGTCGCGCTGTGACGGATCATCGGAAACCATGCGCGCTGCAGCGCGCACGAGGATGTCGGGTGCCTTGAGGGGCTGAATGCGCCCGACGAACAGCAGGATGCGCTTGCCGGCCAGTTCGTGGGTGCGATTCCCGACGTTGGCGAGGCTGGCGACGTTCCCGTGCTCTGCGCGCTGCATGAGTCGGACACGTGCTTCCTGTTTGTCGCCAGGAGTGAAGAGCTCGAGATCGACACCCGGATGCACCGTGTCAACGTGTGCGGGGTTCGCGTCGTAAAGCTCGATGAGCTGTCGGGCTTCGATGCCGGTATTGGCAATGAGGCGAGTACTCGCAGCAACGACCTGTTCCTCGCCGATGACGCGCAGCGGCGGCTCGGGAATGTCGCCATCGGCCAGCTCGAGGTTCTTGACCTTCGCCATGGTGTGCATGGTGTGGACGAGCGGAACGTTCCACCGCTCGGATGCAAGCCAGCCGACCTGACCGGAGAGCCAGTAATGCGAGTGAATGAGATCAAACCAGCCCTCTGGATGAGAGGCCTCGACTCGGAGCAGGCCCGCAGTGACTGCGCACAGCTGCCCCGGGAGATCCTCCTTACGCAGCCCCTCGAATGGGCCTGCTGTCAGGTGGCGCACCTTCACGCCGGGGGCGAGATCGACAACGCTCTCGTGCTCACTGCTGGTGGCGCGCGTGAAGATCTCGACCTCCGTGCCCGCCAGGGCCAGCCGCTTCGCGGTCTCGACTACGTAGACGTTCATTCCACCTGCATCGCCGGTGCCCGGCTGGTCGAGCGGGCTCGTGTGGATGGAGAGCAGGGCGACTCGACGCGGGTGGGCCAGGTGGCCAGTCGCGTGGGCGAGGGGGAAGGCGCCGGAACTCACTCATCAAGTGTGGCGCATGAGGCACGTGGGGGCCAGCGGAGGTGGGAATCGCCCCGACGGATGAGGGCGTCAAGAGCGAGCAGGCTCAGTCGAGCAGGACGCCGGCGTACGGCTCACCTGTCACGACATTGACCACGCGCTTGGTGACGCTGACCGCATGATCGGCGTAACGCTCGTAGTAGCGCGAGAGCAAGGTGACGTCGATGGCTGCCTCCACGCCGTTCTTCCATTCGGGGGAGAGCACGATGGTGAAGAGCTCGCGGTGAACGCGATCCATCTCCGAGTCCTGCTCAGCGATATCGGTAGCAAGGGTGACGTCCTGGCTGGTGATCACTGCCGCCGTCTTGTTGATGATGCCCTCGGCCAGCCGCCCCATGTGGGCGAATGTCGGTGCGAGTTCCTCGGGAACGGCGGTGTTCGGGAACCGCAGGCGTGCCTGCTTGGCCACATGGCGAGCGAGATCCCCCATACGCTCGAGGCTGGCGGCGATCCGCAGGGCCCCGATGGCAATGCGGAGATCCCGACCGGTCGGGGCGTCGTTCGCGATGATCTCGATGCACCGCTCCTCGACGGCCGAGGTGCGCTCGTCGATCTCGTCGTCGTTCTGGATGACCTGCTGGGCAATGCCTAGATCGGCATTGAGCAGGGCCGAGGTGGCCATGTTCATGGCGGCACCGACCAGCTTGGCTACCTCGACGAGTTCGGCATTGACAGCCAGAAGCTCCTCGTGCGGGGCGTTGCTCATCTCGATCATCCGTTCAGTGCTATCCGGGCTCGTCTACGGCCGTCAGGGTGAACGCCGGGTGTACAGATCTGAGCCTATGGGGAGAAAAGTGCAATTCGTGGCTACGGCGTTAACAGAATTTGGCCCTAAAGTGAACAACAGATGTCGCAGATGAACCCTTGCTCAATTCTGGGACTCAGAGCCCCCTAGGAGGGTCGAGTGGTGAATTCGCGCCCATATTCTTTTGACGTGGTTCCCCAGCGCCAGGTCGATTCACTCCTCGACCGTGACCCCGACGACCTTCCCGGTATCCCGGAGGAGGTCGCACGCGTGCTGGCCGTGCTCAATTCGGCCTCTCTGGTCGTGACCGCCGACGGCACCGTCATACGAGCCTCATCAAGGGCGGTGGCCCTCGGCCTCGTCAATCGATCACATGTGACTATCCCTGATCTCGTGGAGCTCGCTGCCGAGGTCAGTGCGGTGGGCGAGCCCCGTGAGGCTGAGCTCAAGGTGCGTCGGCCGCCACTTGGCCGCGAGCTTCTTGAGGTACGTGCCAGGGCAGCGGTCATCAGCGAGGGCGTTGTCCTGATCCTGGTCGATGACCTCTCGGACGATCGTCGTGTCGATGCCGTGCGCCGCGACTTCGTCGCGAATGTCTCGCATGAACTCAAGACGCCCGTGGGAGCTCTGTCGCTTCTTGCTGAGGCGATTGCCACGTCACCCGACGATGTCGAGCAGGTGCGTCACTTTGCCGAGCGCATGCAGCTCGAGGCATCTCGGCTCGGGCATCTCATCCAGGAAGTCATCGACCTGTCTCGCTTGCAAGGCGATGACCCCGCGCTGCGCGCGGAGATCGTCCCCGTTGATGAACTGGTAGTACGAGGGATCGATGAACTGCGCACCGCAGCGAACGCGGCCTCGATTGAATTCGTGCGCGGTGAGCCCTGCGATGCACTCATCTACGGCGATCGCAATCAGCTGCTCACTGCCCTGCGCAACCTGCTCGCGAACGCCGTCGCGTATTCGCCACCGAACACACGCGTCGCCATCGACTGCAGAGTGAACGGCAGCATCATCGACATCAGTGTTACTGACCAGGGCGTGGGCATTCCCGCGTCGGAACTCGAGCGCATTTTCGAGCGTTTCTACCGCGTGGATCCTGCGCGCTCTCGCGTGACTGGTGGCACCGGTCTCGGCCTGGCCATCGTCAAGCATGTGTGCCAGAACCACGGCGGGGAGTGCACGGTGTGGTCGGAGGTCGGGGTGGGATCCACATTCACCCTGCGCTTGCCGGCATACGAGGAGACTCTTGCGGGTGCCGGTCACTCCCACGAGTTCATGGTGGACTCGGTCATCGTTCCCGATGACAGCCAGATCATGGACTCGGTCATCGTTCCCGATGACAGCCAGGAGACTCCAGACGTTAACTCCGCCATTAACACCAACCCTGCAGAGGTACATCAGTGACGCGAATCCTGGTCGTCGAGGACGAGGAGTCCTTCTCCGACGCACTTTCCTTCATGCTCAAGCGTGAGGGTTTCGAAGTGACCGTAGCGGCTGACGGCAACACGGCAGTAAGCGAATTCGACGCTAACGGCGCCGACCTCGTTCTTCTTGATCTCATGCTGCCGGGCATCTCGGGTACTGAGGTGTGCAAGAACATCCGCGGGAAATCGAATGTCCCGATCATCATGGTCTCAGCCAAGGACGGCGAGATAGACAAGGTTCTCGGTCTCGAGCTCGGCGCCGATGACTACGTCACCAAGCCCTTCAGTTCGCGCGAACTTCTCGCGCGCGTGCGTGCTGTACTTCGCCGTCACGGCGAGGTCGATGAGCTCGTCCCCCTCGTCGTCGAGGCGGGTCCGGTGCGCATGGACGTCGATCGTCACGTCGTCACCGTGCGCGGTGCGTCGGTGCCGATGCCGCTCAAGGAATTCGACCTGCTCGAGATGCTCGTGCGCAATTCCGGTCGCGTCATGACGCGCGGTCAGCTGATCGATCGTGTGTGGGGAGCCGACTATGTCGGTGACACGAAGACTCTCGATGTTCACGTGAAGCGCCTGCGCGCGAAGATCGAGGAAGACCCGGCGAATCCGGTTCACCTCGTGACGGTGCGTGGCCTCGGTTATAAGTACGAGGCGTAGTAGGACAGCCTCGGTTATAAGTACGAGGCGTAGTAGCGTCCATCCCCGACACAATGATGAAGGCCCCGCTCATTTGAGCGGGGCCTTCATCGAGTGTGCGGTGGGTCAGCTTGCTGCCGGGCTCGCCTCGGCGGTGACGGGCTCGGGTGCTGCGGTGCTCGCGACCGGTGCGGGCGGGAAGCTCGGCGTGATACCCGCGTAGATGCCGGTGGCGGGAACGGTCAGCACGCTGGTCTCGACGGTGCCGTTGACCTCGAATGAGATGGCGATGGGCACGTAGGTGCTGACTGCAGCATCGAGATTCCTGACGGAGATCGACTCTTCGGACTCGAAGCCGAAGCCGATCGACTGCCCGGGAAGGACCTGACCG
>JBPCSY010000057.1:0-2644 GCA_051006695.1 Candidatus Nanopelagicales bacterium | reverse complement strand
GGCGGCATCTACGTCACGGAGATGATCACCTCGCGCGCACTCATCGAGCGGCACCCGGAGACGCTGGCCATGACCGCGTTCGACTCAGACGAGTCGCCGCGTTCCCTGCAGCTCTACACGACCGACCCGATCACCGTGGGCGCCGCCGTGCGCATGGTCGTGGAGGAGGACCGGGCCGACCATGTCGACCTCAACTTCGGCTGCCCGGTTCCGAAGGTCACGCGCAAGGGTGGCGGCAGCGCGCTGCCGTGGAAGAAGGATCTCTTCCGCGCGATCGTGCGTGCCGCGGTCACCACCGCTGACGGTCGCGTTCCCGTCTCAGTGAAGATGCGCAAGGGACTCGACGAAGACCACCTGACTTATCTCGAAGCCGGTCGCGCCGCTGCAGAGGAAGGCGTGGCGTGGGTGGCGTTGCATGGCCGCACGGCGCAACAGATGTACGGCGACACCGCTGACTGGGATGCCATCGCGACCCTCAAGCGCGAGCTCGCGCCACTGGGCACCCCGGTTCTCGGCAATGGCGATATCTGGACGCCGCAGGACGCCCTCGACATGGTCGCCCGCACCGGAGCCGACGGTGTCGTGGTCGGTCGCGGCTGCCTCGGTCGACCGTGGCTCTTCGGGCAGCTCGCCGCCGCCTTCGCCGGTGAGCCAATCCCTGCTGATCCGCGTCTCGGCGAGGTGCTCGCCATCCTGCGCCGTCATGCCGAGCTGCTCGTCGTCGATTACGGCGAAGTGAAGGGCTGCCGCGATATCCGTAAGCACATGGCCTGGTATCTCAAGGGCTTCAGCGTGAAGCAGCAGGTGCGCCAAGCACTGGGAACAGTCGGCACCCTCGAAGAGCTCGATGCACTGCTCGCGCAGATTGATCCCGACCAGGACTTCAACTCCGAGGTCGGTTCCGGGCCGCGCGGGCGCACATCCGGGGGTCGACGTCCGACCCTTCCCGATGGATGGTTGGACTCCCCGTATCTCGACGAGTCACAGGCCGCGGAGATCTCGCAGGCCGAGTTGCATGTCTCCGGCGGCTGATCACTAGGTCACAAGCGGGTAGCGACGGTGTGGCGTCAGGTGCGTGACGTGAGCGGCGTGTGAGCATGGGGGGATGTCCACTGCAGCACCTGCGCCATCGCGCCCGAGTGCTGCCAGTCAGGTCGTCGCCAGCGTTCCGCGCACCGGCCGAGGCATTGTCACGGCGCTGGCCATGCTCCTCGCCTTCGCCCTCCTGCTCATCCCGATCGGCGTGGTTCTCCAGATCGTGCTGACTGCTCAGTTCGACGATCGCACCAAGACTCAGGCCATCGTCGTACTCGACCCAGCCAGGGTCTGGGGTGATCCGGCGCCGGTGCTCGCGGCCCGGCTTGATCATGCCGCCGAGCTCTATGCGCAGGGCGTCGCACCCGTGGTCATCGTGGCCGGGCCGCAGAAGTACGCCGATGCCGCGAAGTCGCACCTCCTGGCCAAGGGCGTGGCCGACGAGGACATCGTCGTCTTCACCACCGGTCGTGACACTGTCGGCTCACTCCAGGTCATCGCCTCCGTCATGAAGGATCTCGACTGGTCATCGGCCACCGTCGTCACCGATCCGGCGAATGCTGCTCGAGCCGATGCCACGGCCACGCAGTTCGGCATCGATGCGCATCTGTCGCCGACGAAGACCGGCCCGGGTACTGCCCTGACATCCGAGTACGTGGGTCGGGAGACAGCCGCGCTCATGCGCTACTACCTGATCACGCGTTGGGGCCAGTCGCAGATCATTCCCGAGCCGTGATGGAGGGTCGCTGCCTGAGCATGAGGCCGACCGGACTCCTGCGGGGCATGGCCGGCGTTCGCACTAGTCTCGTGGCGTGACCCGCGGCTATACCGAGCATGACGCAGCTCGGTTCGTGCATGAGCCGGTCAAGGAGTCTGTACGCAGTGACTTCGCGCGAGATCGAGCGCGAGTCCTGCATTCGGCTGCCCTGCGCCGCCTTGCTGCTAAGACCCAGGTGATGGTTGCCGGTGAGGCCGACTTCCCGCGCACGCGACTCACGCACACGCTCGAGGTGGCCCAGATCGCCCGCGAGCTGGGGGAGGCGCTGGGCTGTGATCCCGATGTCGTCGATATCGCGGGCCTCGCGCATGACCTCGGTCATCCGCCTTACGGGCATAATGGAGAAGACGAGCTCGATTCGCTGGCTGCCTCATTCGGCGGGTTCGAGGGCAATGCGCAGTCGCTGCGCATCCTGTCGCGTCTTGAGGCCAAGGTCGTCGACCCGCGTGACGGACGAAGCGTGGGCCTGAACCTCACGCGTGCTTCGCTCGATGCTGCATGCAAGTATCCGTGGGCGCGCAAGCCCGGCGTGCGCAAGTTCGGTGTCTATGACGATGACCTGCCGATCTTCGAATGGCTGCGTGAGGGTGCCCCTGAAGAGCGCACGTGTCTCGAAGAGCAGATCATGGACTGGGCTGACGACGTCGCCTACTCCGTTCACGATGTCGAGGATGCCGTGCACGGTGGCCACGTGCATCTGATTGAGTTCACCTCTGCCGATGAGCGTGCTGCGCTCGTCGAGATCGCTCATGAGCGCTACGGGTTCGATGTCGGCATGCTCACTGATGCGATCGGCCGGCTCACCCGCCTCGAGTACTGGCCGTCCTCATT
>JBPCSY010000056.1:0-3650 GCA_051006695.1 Candidatus Nanopelagicales bacterium | reverse complement strand
ACGCAGACGACCGAGCGAATTACCGTCGAGATAACACATATCGGGGTCACCGATCACAAATTGGGATTTGAAGTGAGCCAGTGGATCTTTTCTATCCAGCTCCAAAGCGTATTCGCGGTCAGTTACCTTCATGAGGGAAAGGTACGCTCTCCTACCGTGGCGCGCAATGTTGTAAACATCGAGGATGTCTCCAAGGCCTTTGATATTAAAGAGCTTTTAAGAGGTGTCTCTCTTGGCGTCTCCGAAGGTGACCGCATTGGAATTGTTGGTCGTAATGGTTCTGGAAAAAGTACCTTGATGAAGGTAATGGCTGGCATTGAGCCACCTGATTCTGGTCGTGTTACCAAATCAAATTCAGCAAAGATTGGTTTGTTATCTCAGGTTGATCTTGCTAACCCAGAAAGCACAGTTGGTGAAGTTGTTTTAGGTAATGCAGAGAAACATGAATGGGCAAGTGATCCAAATATTCGTGAAGTGTTTACAGGATTGTTTGGAAGCTTTGATGACCACATCTTTGATCGCAAGTTTGGTCAACTTTCTGGAGGTGAACGTCGAAGAGTTGGATTAGCTAAATTATTAATCAATGAGCTTGACTTAATTTTGCTAGATGAACCAACAAATCATCTAGATGTTGAAGGTGTTGCATGGCTTGCTACTTATTTAAACAATCGACGTAGCCTAGCTGTTGTAGTTGTAACACACGATCGTTGGTTTTTGGATGCCGTCACTGATAGAACCTGGGAAGTTGTCGAAGGCAGTGTTGAAGAGTATGACGGTGGGTACAGCGCATTTGTTTTATCTAAAGCCGAGAGGTCTCGCCAAGCTGCGGTAATGGATCAACGCCGCAATATGCTGATAAAAAAAGAGCTTGCTTGGCTTCGCAGAGGTGCGCCCGCTAGAACTTCAAAACCAAAGTTTCGAATTGATGCGGCAAATATCTTGATCGCTGATGAACCTGCACCTCGTGATCAAGGAGAGCTGTTGAAGTTTGCTCTTAACCGGCTCGGAAAAACAGTGTATGAAGCCCATCATGTGCAGGTAAAACTGGGTGATAAAGAGTTGATTGACGATCTGTATTGGAATATAGGTCCCGGAGACCGGATCGGAATTGTTGGTATCAATGGTGCCGGCAAAACAACGTTAATGAAAATGTTGACCGGTGAAATCACACCAACTTCAGGAAAATTAGTAACAGGCATAACAGTAAAAGCAGCCTTTTTAACTCAACATTTAGATGAGTTAGATCCGAGTTGGCGTGTACTAGAAGCGGTAGAAAAGGTTGCTAATCGAGTTGAGATCGGTGGGGGCCGCGAGCTTTCTGCATCTCAATTATGTGAACGATTAGGTTTTGATCGGGAATCGCAGTGGACACCAGTAGGTGACTTATCCGGCGGAGAAAAGCGTCGATTGCAACTTACACGTTTGTTTATGGATAGCCCCAATGTGTTGTTGCTCGATGAGCCCACAAATGATTTTGATATTGAAACTCTTACCGAGTTAGAGGATTTATTAGATAGTTACGGTGGAACCCTGATTGTTATTTCGCATGATAGGTATTTTTTGGAGCGTGTGTGTGACCGATTTGTTGGGCTACTTGGTGACAAAAAGGTTCGCGATTTACCTCGTGGAGTTGATGAATACTTAGAACTTCGCGCAGAGGCAATTTCTGAATCAGTTGCACCGATTAAGGAAAAGAAAGCTTCAAACGCTGCAGAGCAACGTCAATTAAAAAAGGATCTAACCCGCCTTGAGCGCCAAATAGAAAAATGCGATTCAAGGATTGCTGAACTAATACTTGAACAGGAAGGCTCCGCCTTTGATGCAGATCGCCTTGTCGCAATCTCCTCAGAGTTGCTGGAATTGCAGGCAGAAAAGGCGAAATTAGAGGAGGAATGGCTTCAAGTGACCCTTTCTTTAGAGGGTTAAGTTAAAATTTGGACATGCGCCAACTTTCAAATGCGATTGAATCAGTCCTATTCCGCTCACGCTTTCTTCTGGCACCACTATATCTAGGTTTGGTAGGAGCATTACTTCTCCTTGCCTACCGCTTTGTAATTGAATTTATACATTTAGTCGAACACATAAGTGCTTCAGATGCACATACCTTTACTTTAGATTTATTAGCCTTACTCGATTTAACTCTTCTTGCAAACCTAATTTTGATGGTGATCTTTGCTGGCTACGAAAACTTTGTGTCACGTATTGATGTTGCAACTGAATCAGAAGATCGCCCACACTGGATGGGAACAATTGATTTCAGCGGCTTAAAGATTAAATTAATTGGTTCTTTGGTCGCAATTTCAGTTATTGAACTTCTAAAGGACTTCATTGAGCTATCAGGTGCCACAGAGGTTGGCGAAGGAACAATTTGGCGAATCATCATCCACCTCACATTTGTAATTTCAGGTGTACTTTTTGCACTAATGGATTGGATCGCAGACAAGCGCGAGTTCCACGGCATCGATAAGTAATGCGTTTAGATTTATTGGCAGCCCTTTCTGGGGCGATGATTGCTTTGCAAGCCCGCGCAAATGGAGAGCTCTCACACCGATTAAACAATGGTTTACAGGCAGCCCTTGTCTCCTTTGGTTCTGGATTATTAATCATCTTTGTCATCACTCTTTTCAACTCCACTATCAAAGAGGGAATTCGCAACCTACGTAAAGCGGTTGCTAATAAAGAGATTGCGCGCTGGAAGTTGTTTGCTGGAGCATTGGGCGGAAGCTTTGTTGCGATTCAAACCCAGATCGTCCCTTTAATTGGAGTTGCCATCTACTCAGTTGCTTCAATTGCAGGTCAAACAGCGATGTCACTAGTTGTAGATCGCATCGGTTTAACAGGTGGTGGTAAAAAGTTAATCTCCCCGAGGCGTGTACTAGCAGCCTTTTTGACGGTTCTGGCGGTGTTGGTTTCTGTCTGGGACCGTATTGATGCCGATAACCTTTCGATGGTGGCTGTAACCGCTGGCGGTATTGCAGGTGCGATTGTTGGCATTCAGCGCGCCTTAAATGGCCAAATCAATGAGTACTCACACCAAAGTTTTACTACATCATTACTTAATTTTATAACCGGAACCTCTTTCTTACTCATTCTAATTGTTGCCGAATTAATTCTTGGCCGAAATGAACTGTCACCTCTTCCAAATGGTCCGTGGTGGATCTACACGGGTGGTGTTATCGGAGTTATCTACATTGCATTTACTTCAACGATTGTTCAGCATTTAGGAGTTTTAACTTTTACCTTGTTTAGTGTTGGTGGCCAACTTGTTGGATCCTTGATTATCGATCTTGTCTCACCTACAGATGGAGTTAGCGTAAGCGCTTACTTGGTAACTGGAATTGTTATGACTTACGCAGGTGTTATCGCCGGTGGCGTAGGTAGCTTACGAGTGAAGAAACCACTGAAGCTGTAATAAAGAAAGCAGCAATTGCATAGGAGGATGTCTTGACCCATGGCAATGTTGCTGCGTAATAACCAGCCAAAGTAATTCCAACTCCCCAGAGCAAGGCACCCAATGCGTTGGCCGATAAGAACTTGTAGTAATTCATCATTGATGCACCAGCAATTGGTGGGACAAAGGTTCTGATCCACGGGAAGAATCGTGCGGCAACTACCGCCCACCAACCAGTTTGCTCATAAAAACGTTCTGA
>JBPCSY010000055.1:0-2521 GCA_051006695.1 Candidatus Nanopelagicales bacterium | reverse complement strand
CCTCTCAGCGACCCTCCTGAGGCCTGTCTAGACTGGCAACCCGTCACATTACGAGGAGCGGCATGTCCGGCATCAAGAGGCAGAAGCAGCTTGCACGTGAGAAGTTCGAGCGCCAGGAGCATCGTCGCACTGAGCTGGCAGCTGCTCGTCGAAAGCGCCAGCGACACATCGCGATCATCGTCGTGCTCGTCGTGCTCGTCGGAGCCCTCGGATGGGTGCTTGTGAGCCGGACAGGCAATGACTCGTCGGCAACTGCGGATGCCTCAGGATCGACTGCAAGCGCGGAGCCCACGGGTGAGGCCGAGGGCAGTCTTGACTGCGCTGCGCCCGGCACACCGCGCGGCGACACTTTGACCTGGTCCACTGCACCCAGCGAAGCGCCAGCGCCCGGAGCCAGCCTGCTTCTCAACACCAATTGCGGCGATATCGCCATTGCCCTGGATCCTGCAGCTCCGCAGACAATTGCCTCGGAGGCGTTCCTGGCCGGTCAGGGCTTTTACGACAACACGTCCTGCCACCGACTGACAACCGAGGGAATCTTCGTACTCCAGTGCGGGGATCCGAGAGGCAATGGCAAGGGCGGGCCGGGATACACGGTTCCGGATGAGAACCTCCCCACCGAAGTGTCCGATGGCGAGGTCAGTTATCCCGCAGGCACGGTGGCCATGGCCAATGCCGGACCCGGCACCAGCGGGTCCCAGTTCTTCATCGTGTACCAGGACACCGTCCTGCCCGCCGACTACTCGATCTGGGGTCGTGTCACCTCCGGGCTGGAGATGGTCCAGGAGATCGCATCACTCGGCGTCGTGGGGGGAGCATCCGACGGCGCCCCGAGTCAGCCGGTCTTCATCGAGTCCGCCTCGGTGAAGTCTGCCTGACCTCCCACGCGCACATAGCCCTCAGATAGCGTGTGGTCCGTAACTTCACAGTCAGGAGATCCCATGGCCGAGCTCACCGGCCCGGTACCGACCCCGTCGGCACTTCGTCGCCCGGCGCCTGCTGCGCCGTCAGCACCGTCACCCTACGGCCGCGTCACCGATGACGGTTCGGTATTCCTGCTCGCTCCCGAGGGCGAAGTCCTCGTCGGGCAGTACGCCGCTGGTACACCGGCACAGGGCCTGGCGTTCTTTCAGCGCAAGTACGACGACATGGCGGTCGAGATCTCCCTGATCACCTCCCGCCTGTCCGATGGCAAGGCATCCGTGGAGCAGGCAGGAACAGTTCTTGCACGCGTGCGTGAGCAGCTAGCAGCGCGAGCCTTTGTCGGTGACGTCGAAGCACTCCAGGCTTCGTGTGACACGCTGGCCACCCTGATCGACACCGAGCGCGTCAGCCAGCAAGCGGCCAAGGCCGAACAGCGAGCAGCGAGCATCGCAGCACGCGAAACTCTGGCCACGGAAGCCGAGTCTCTCGCGAACTCCACCGCCTGGAAGGCCACCACGGAGCGCTACGCCGCACTCGTCGAGGAGTGGAAGGCACTTCCTCGGGCTGACCGCCCGACCGAGCAAGAGCTGTGGAAGCGCATCAGCCATTCCCGCACGGAATTCGACAAGCGTCGTCGGGCTCACTTCACCGATCTCGACTCCACCCGCAAGGTTGCTCTCAGTCGCAAGCGTGAGCTCATCGCACAGGCCGAGACACTGTCGACGTCGACCGATTGGGCTGGCACGGGCCGCAAGCTCCGCGATCTCCTCAATGACTGGAAGGCTGCACCTCGGGGTTCTCGAGCCGATGAGGACAAGCTCTGGAAGCGCTTCAAGGCGGCGCAGGACTCCTTCTACGCTGCCAAGACCGGTGCTGAGTCTGCCGCAGAGGAAGTCCTGAAGGTCAACGTTCCGGCCAAGGAAACCCTCGTGGCCCAGGCCGAGAAATTGATGCCCATCACCGACGTCAAGTCGGCGAAGTCAGCGCTGCGCGAGATCCAGGATCGTTGGGAGAAGTCAGGAGACATTCCGCGCGGGGATCGCGATCGACTCGAGAAGCGACTCAAGCGCGTCGAAGACGCGATTCGATCGGCGGAATCTGACTCCTGGAAGCGCAGTAATCCGGAAGCTCGCTCACGCGCCGAGTCGACGGCCCATGCATTCAGCGGAGCGATCGAGAAGCTTCAGAAGCAGCATGGTGTCGCAGTGGCCAAGGGCGATACCGCTGCTGCCTCCAAGATCTCCGACCAGATCGAGGGCACGAAGGCCCTGCTCGCGGCAGCCGAGAGGGCTGCTAGCGAATTCCGAGGCTGAACTCAGACTCGATAGGCGTCGTAGACGCCCTCGACATTGCGCACGGCCTTGATGACTGACCCGAGGTGCTTGGGATCAGCCATCTCGAAGGTGAACCGTGAATAGGCAATACGGTCCCGTGAGGTCGTCACGGAGGCACTGAGGATGTTCACGTGCGTGTCGGACAACGTGCGGGTGACATCACTGAGCAACCGCGCACGATCAAGAGCCTCCACCTGAATGTTCACCAGGAACAGGCTGGTTGATGTGGGCGCCCACTCGACCTCGACGATTCGACTTGGCTC
>JBPCSY010000054.1:0-15976 GCA_051006695.1 Candidatus Nanopelagicales bacterium | reverse complement strand
GCACTGCTGCGCGAAACCGTCGAGTGCATGAAGGCTGCCTACTCGGGCGAGCCCCTTGATTACCGTGGCGAGTACGTCACGACCTACGGCTACACCGCGGTTCCGCCGGTCATTCAGCGCCCGCATCCGCCGATCATGATCGGCGGCGGGGCGCCGAAGGTGCTCGGTCTTGCAGGGGAACTCGCCGACATCGTCTCGATCAACTTCAACAACAGCGCTGGTGTTGTCGGAAGCAATTCGATTGCCAGCTCGACGGCTGAGGAGACGGACAAGAAGATCCAGTGGGTCCGCGATGGCGCGGGTGATCGATTCGACGAGATCGAGCTCGAGACTGCTCTCTACTTCGTGTCGGTCGAAGGTCGCTCCGAGATCACTGCGGATGCGCTCATGGCGCGCACCGGACTCTCACGCGAAGAGATCGTCGACTTCCCGCATGCAGGTGTAGGCAGCGTCGATGAAATCTGCGAGGCGCTTATCCGTCGTCGTGAGCGCTATGGCTTCTCCTACATCACCGTGGGCGATGCCAACATCGATGCATTCGCGCCGGTGATCGAGAAGCTGAAGGGCAAGTAATGCACAAGTACTCACTCGCACACCTCTCGATGATCGAGACGGCACCGATTCAGGTCGTGCGAGCAGCTGCCGCAGCCGGTTTCGACTTCACGGGCTTCCGCCTGACTCCTACCGCTTCGGGTATCGATCACGGAATCATCGGCAATGGTGCGGCGATCCGTGAACTCAAGTCCGCGATCGACGATGCCGGCATCGGCATTCTCGATCTCGAGGTACTGCGCCTGAAGGACACCGGGCCGACCACCGACCCGATGCCGCTCTTCGAAGCCGCCGAATATCTTGGGGCTCGCTACGTCATCACCACGTTGGAAGATCCGGACCCAGCGCGCCGGGTCGAGTCGCTCGCACTTCTCGCGGAGCAGGCGGCCGAGTACGGAGTGGGTCTCTCGGTCGAGTTCATGCTTTTTTCCTCGGCACCGAATCTCGCCGCAGCATGCGAGGCAGTCGAGGCATGTGGCGCAGCGAATGTGGTCGTGCTGCCCGATGTGCTGCACCTCATCCGTTCCGGCGGAACACCTGACGACATGCTCGATTACCCGGCACGCCTGTTCCCTTACGTGCAGATCTGCGGCGCGAATGGCTCGGGTGCCGCCGCTGATGCGGTTACGGCGCGCACGGAGGCCGTGAACGCACGCCTCATGCCCGATCAGGGTGATCTTCCGGTGCGCGAGTTCATCGAGTGTGCGCCAGCCAGCACGATTCTCAGCGTCGAGACCCCGCTTGCGGGTCTCGGAAATCCGGAGGAACCTGCGGCACTCGCCGTCAAGCTTCTCGCATCCGCGCATCGCGCAGCAGGGGAGTGACCATGGCACGCGAACGCGAACTGAGCATCGACGGCATGGCGAATGTCCGCGATCTCGGTGGGCTGAGCACCCGCGATGGCAAGAAGGTCAAGCGGGGCGTCGTCGTGCGCAGCGATAATCCCAAGGGCATGACTGAGCAGGGCCATATCGATCTCATGGCGGTCGTCGGCCCGCGCACCATGATCGACCTGCGCATCGAGGTCGAGGTGGAGCACGATGGTTACGTCATCAAGGATGACTCGGTCACGGTCGTCAACTTCCCGATGCTTCCGCTCTCCGGCGTCACCCAGGAGCAGATCGATGCGGGCGCCTTCGACAACCTCATCGACGACTACATGGGCCAGATCGAGATCAACGGCGACTCAGTGCTCGGTGCCCTACGCGTGATTGCCTCGAGCGATCAGCATCCGATCCTGTATCACTGCACCGCCGGCAAGGACCGCACCGGCATCGTCACGGCCATGCTGCTCGACATCCTTGGGGTTGAGCACGCGACCATCGCGGCCGATTACCACCTGACGACCGAGAACATGAAGCCGATCATCGAGCGCATTCGCAATGCGCCGGTCTACAAGGAGAACGGCCTGGCATATGCGCCCGACTGGATTTTCTCCTCCGACCCCGAGACCATGCTCGCCTTCCTTGAGCGCATGACTGCGAAGTACGGAAGTGCCGAGGGCTGGGCGCTGCAGCGCGGGCTGACGCAGTCTGAGCTCGACGCAATCCGCGAGCACCTGCTCGAGAACTAGCCGTCAACGTCAACCCGCAGTACGCATTCGGGCCTTTGACGTTCAGGATCTAGGAGATCGTCTCGCCGCCGTCGACGATGAGGGTCTGGCCGGTGATGAACGATGAGTCGCTGCTGAGGAAGAAGCAGATCGCTGCTGCGAGCTCATCGGCTCGACCCATGCGCTTCATGGGGATTGCGGCACCGAAGATCTCCTCGCCCTTTTCCATGTCTCCGCCTCGCTGGACCATCAGTGGGCTGGTCATGCCGGTGATGGTGCGACCGGGGGCGATGCAGTTGATGCGCACCTCGGGCAGGGCTTCGAGGCTGAACTGGCGGGTGATGCCGGTGATGCCGGCCTTTGCTGCGCCGTAGGGGACGTTGTTGTTATTGGCCATGAACGCGGCAGTCGAGGCAATGGTGACGATCGAGCCGTTGCCGCGTGCCTTCATTACCGGGGTGACGTACTTGCATACGTAGAACGTGCCGCCTACATGCACCTCGAGCATCTTGGTGAAGCGCGCTGCATCCCATTCCGCGATGGGGCCGAACTCTGCGTGACCACCTGCGGCGAGTGCGAGGTCGATGCCGCCGAACTTGGCGACGGTGGCGTCGACAGCGGCCTTGACCTGGTTCTCATCGGCAACGTTTGCGCCCAGGCCAATGCAGCCGTGGCCGATCTCTGCTGCGACGGCCTGGGCCTTAGCGAGGTCGAGGTCGACCAGGGCCGCTGTGCCGCCCTCAGCGACGACGCGCTCAGCGGTGGCACGGCCGATGCCGCTGGCGCCGCCGGTGACGAAGAGGACCTTGTTCTCGAAGCGATTCGACACGTATTGCCTTTTCTGGTGAGGGGGTGCTGGCGGGGTGTGTTGCTGAGTGCTCGCGATCAGTGATCGGAACCGGAGGGGGAGTCGGTCGGGCGTGCGCCCTCGGCTGCGGCCCACATCTTGGCACTGTCGAAACCGATGCGGGTCTGCGGAACCAGCTCGAGCACGAGGCGGCCGGGGGAGTCGATCATGGCCAGGAAGGCAGCGGCCTTCTCGGGCTCACCGGGGCGCATGGCGTCGGCGAACTGGGGGAGGATGCGATCAAGGGTCTCGCGATCGTCATGGATGATCGCCTCGCACTTGTAGGTGATCGACTGGCGCTCGGTGACGCGCGATCCCTTGGAGGAAATCGCAATGCTCATGCGGGGGTCCTTGCGGATCGACTTCACTCGCGGACGCTCTTCGCTGACGGTCAGCCAGAAGCGCTCCTCGCGGTAGATGAAGTTGACGACCACGCCCATCGGCCAGCCGTCCTTGCCGGCCCAGATCATGGTGCACTCGGTCTGAGCGTCGAGTAACTCAAGTTCGGTACCAGAATCTAGGGAGTAACTCTTGACGTTTTCCCAGTTCTTCGCCTGCTCGGCAGCCATGATTTCCCTCTCGAAATGCCCCGAAACGGGCCGTGCGTAGGCTCTCATGGATTCGGGGTAATTTCTATAGATACCTTGCATAAAGTCCCCGGGGTTCCTAGGGTCATCCCGCACGCACGCCCCGCCCTGAAGGAGTCCCATGACCCTCGACCTCCAGACCATCTCTGACCGCATGGAGATCGACGACCTGCTGCAGAGCTACTCCCGCGCTGTCGACACGAAGGACTGGGATGCGGTCGAGGCCACCTTCACGGTGGACGCTGAGTACGACGCGGGCTCCCTCGGCCACCCCACGACCGGAAAGGCCGTGCGGGAGATGATCGAGGGCGCGCTCAGCACGGTCGATGCCACCCAGCACCTGGTCGCCAAGAGCCTGATCGAGGTGCATGGCGATACTGCCGATGTGCGCACCTACCTGATCAGCCAGCACATCCGCGAGTCAGCTCCCACTGAGGTCAAGCACTACTTCATCGGTGCCGAGTACGTCGACCGCGTTGTTCGCACCCCCCAGGGCTGGAAGTTCGCCTATCGTCGACTCGATCGCATGTGGAAAGAGGGCGATCGCGCGGTCATTGCCCGCGGCTAGTCTTCCCCTTAATCACGCCTGTCAGACCGCCCACTGAATTGCCCACCGAACGGAAACAAGGAGTCACCATGGACCGCTGGATCGCCGACACCGAGACGACTGAGCGCTTTCCCATCTACACGCGCGGCAATGCCGATGAGGTAGGCCCCGATCCGTTCAGCCCGCTCAACTGGACCCTCGCCTGGGAGCAGGGTGTCGTGCCCGGCACGGCCTGGGGCTGGATCCACATGGGCACCTTCAAGGAGGGCGAGTTCCTCTGGACCCAGCCGGAGACATACGGCTCCTGGGGCGGGTACTTCTACAACCAGGTGTCGGTCGGCCGCGTGTTCGGCCATCGCATGCCCGGCCTGACCGCCGATGCCATCGACGTCACCTTCTTCGGCCAGAACCCGGTCGTGCCGCCCTATGTCGAGGATCCCCGCGATAACGACGAGGAGTGCTCGGCCGCACTCGGCGAGACCTTCGGCGGCATCCTCGGCGGCAGCCAGCAGCCGATGCTCGATGAGTTCCTCGCGCAGGTCGAGGAGTGGGTGGCCTCGCGTCCGGATCTGTCGTCGATCAGCGATGCAGAGCTCGTCGAATACGGCCGCGTGATGGCCAAGCGCCAGAACCGCACCTGGGATGTCTACGCGCAGGTCGTCATCGGCGCGACCGTGGGCCCGGCCATCGTCTCCGGCATCGCCGAGGCGGTGGGCAAGCCCGAGCTCGCCATCCGTATCTTCGCCGCACTTGGCGAGGTTGCTTCCGCCGGTCTGCCGGAACGCGTGTGGGAGCTGTCGCGCCTGCCGCAGGATTCCCCGGATTTCAAGGCCAAGTTCGATGCCCTGATCAAGGACTTCGGCCACCGTGGCGTGAACGAGTGGGAGCTCAGCGCCGATACGTGGGCCATCAATCCCAAGCTCGCCTACGCGATGATCGATCGCGTTCGCCAGCAGGACGAAAGCATGTCGCCGGCGATCCGTACAGCCAAGGCCCTCGAGCAGCGTCTTGCGGCCGAAGCCGAGCTCACCGCAGCTGTCGCAGGCGATGAGGCCACGGCGGGCATGCTCGCAGCCGGTATCTCGGCCGGCCAGGCGGCCTACCGCAATCGCGAGGCCGGGAAGAACGCGGCCGTGAAGCTCTTCGGCGAGCCGAAGCTGGCCTTCCAGGAGCTGGGGCGTCGCATGGTCGAGCGTGGCGCGATTGCCGATGCCAAGCACATTTTCATGCTGCTCGACTCAGAGCTCGACGGCTTCCTCGCGGATTCCTCGGGCTGGTCGGGCAAGCTGGCCGAGCGTTATGGCCAGTGGCAGGAGCTCTTCGAGCTCGATCCGCCCTACGTCGTCATGCACGGCACCCCCATCCCCCCGATCAGCGAGTGGCCGAAGAAGAAGGATCGCGGCGGCGCATCGGAGGGCGTGGGCGCAGTTGTCCAGGGTGTTGCAGGCTCACCCGGCACCGTGACGGCGAAGACTCGCTACATCAGCGATCTCTCGCATGCCGATGAGCTCGAGGTCGGCGAGATCCTCGTCTGCTCGACCACGGATCCGTCCTGGGTGCCGCTGTTCATGATCGCCAGTGCCGTGATCTGCGAGATTGGTGCACCTGGCAGCCATGCAGTGATCGTCAGCCGCGAGCTCGGTGTTCCGTGCGTGGTGTCAGCGGCAGGTGCCAGCTACAGGCTGCCCACCGGCACGTTGGTCGAGCTCGATGGCTCGACGGGCACCATCACGGTCGTCGAGACCGCGTGACGGTCAAGACACCACCGACACCTCCCGAGCCGCCGTTCAGTGTCCGCGAGCCCTTTCTCATCGGGGTCGAGGGCGTCACGCGGGTCACGTTCTGCCGCCATGCGCAACAGGCGTATCCCGTCTCTGATGAGTTCGTGCATGACGACTGGGCTGATCCGCCTCTGAGCCAGCTCGGTGAGGTACAGGCGCACGCGCTTGCCGCAGCGCTGGGCGAGGAAGATGTCGACGTCGTTATCTGCAGTTCGATGAAGCGGGCGCGCCGGACAGCGGAGATGGTGGCGAGCCCGCATGGTCTCGAGCCCATCGTCATTCCGGAACTTCGCGAGATCGATTCCTACCGCGATCTGGAGCCGGGCACTTCTCCGCAGTCGCTCGTTGACCCGGCCGAGTGGAAGCGTCGCGAGGATCTCTTCCGCGTCGAGCGCAAGTGGGATCACATGTTCTTCGGTGAGCCCTCGGCGGAGTTCCGGGCCCGTTGCCTAGGTGCGATTGACAAGGTCTTGGCGGAGTTCGAGGGCAAGAACATCGTGTTCATCAGCCACGGGGGAGTCATCAATGCCTTCTTCGCGAACGTGATCGGCTGTGATGAGGATTTCTTCTTCCTGCCCAATCACGCCTCCATGAGCACTGCCGTGGTCAAGGGAGATGTGCGGAGAATCAAGTCGATCAATGAGCGTCACCACTTGCATGCAGGCATCCTGACCGACTAGAAAGTCATCTAGATGAATTTCTGCCACGAGGCAGGTGACTGGCGAGGAGCGACATGACTGACACCGTCCCGCAGTACGCGGCAGGTACTCACAGCGCACTTGACCGCGAAGAGGCCCTGTCGATCATGGATCGCCTCTTCGCCCACCTGGCGAACAGCACCACAGACATGGCCGATGAGCAGCTCGAGATCCCCATGTCGTACTACCTCGACCAAGAACTGTGGCAACAAGAACTGCAGCAGATCTTCTACACGATCCCGGTGCCTGTCGCGATGTCTGTCGCCCTGCCGAACCCTGGTGACTACAAGGCCATGCGCGTGGTCGGTCGCGAGATCATCCTGGTGCGCGGCAAGGACGGCCGGATGAACGCGATGCTCAATGTGTGCCGCCATCGAGCAATGAAGCTGGTGCCCGAAGGTTGCGGAAGCGCACGTCGCTTTGCCTGCACGTATCACGCTTGGACATACGACACCGACGGCAAACTCACCGGCGTTCCGGCCGAGGACACCTTCGGTGAGGTCAATCGTGATGACTACAGCCTGGTGCGCCTGGCGTGCGAGGAGCGCGCCGGAATCATCTTCGTGTGCCTGACCGCGGGTCGAGAGATCGATGTTGATGCCTGGCTTGGTGACGCGCTGCCGTATCTCGAGCGCCTCGAACTCGATAAGTGCGTGCACTTCACCACCAAGGAGCTCGCTGGCCCCAACTGGAAGGTCACCCTCGACGGTTACCTCGAGAGTTATCACTTCTCCGCGCTTCACCCCACCACTGTGGCGCTGACCAATCACACGAATCGGGCGACCTTCGATGCATTCGGCCCGCACTGCCGCAACGTGTTCGCGCTGAAGTCGATGGATGCAATGGCTGGCACTCCGCGTGATGAGTGGGAGCCCGCTGCAGCACTGGGGCTGATCTACTGGCTGTTCCCCGGCATGTCGATCGCCGGCGGAATGCGCGAGCGCACAGTGGTCTCGATCATCTTGCCCGGCGACTCCTGGGGTGAGTCGAATACCTGGCAGACCACGCTGATGCGACGCGCACCCGAAACTGCTGCTGAGCTCGAGGAAGCCGAGAAGACCGCCGACTGGTTCTTCGCCGCCTTCCGCGATGAGGACTACACCGCCCAGCAACTGGTGCAAGACGGACTGCCTTCGCTGGCCGACAAGCACATGGTGATCGGACGCAATGAGATCGCAGTGCAGCACGCCCACGAGTCGGTCCGGCGCCTGATGAATGGTGAACCGGTTCACGCACCCCGCTAGGGGGAGTTCCTCGCGACTGTGACCAGTTCGTGAGGATTTTGCGAGGACTTCCAGGTATCCGACTGGCACAATGAGTCGGCCCCCACCGGGGCAGTACCTGCGAGAGCTCCCCGCGAGAAATGGAAACCCGCATGACCAAGGCATGGCTGACCGATACCGAGCCCAGTGCTCGCTTCCCCGTCTTCACCCGCCTCAACGCGGCCGACGTGATGTCCGACCCGATCACCCCGCTGGGTGCCTCGATGTGCTGGATCCCCAACGTGCTGCCGGGCTGGGCCTCGGGCTACGTCGAAGACGTCTGTTTCACCTCCGATGAGCTGATGGACGAGTCGTCTGTCGCCGGCTTCTTCTACGGCTACCTCTACGTGAACCAGAGCTCGGTGCGCGTGCTCGGTATCCGCAAGGGCATGGGCTGGGAGACCATCGACGCAATCTTCTTCAACTCACCCGGTGCACCGGCTCACGCAGCTTCGCCTGCCGACGAGAACCCGGCGCTGACCGCCCTCGCCCCGGCCCGCGCCGGTTGGGCGCTCACCACCTCGAAGTTCGAGGGTGCAGATGAAGACGAAGCGATTGCCGACGACCTGCGTCGCAATCGCCCGAACCTGCGCGCGATGAGCAATCGTGCACTCGTGGCCCGTGCCCGCTCGGTCATGCCCTACGAGCGCCTTGCCTGGCGCTCGGAGCAGATCGGCTCCTCGAACGCCGCACTGGGCCCGGCAGTTGCCGGCCAGATTCTCGGCGACAAGGCGCACCTGCTCGTCACAATCCTTGGCTACGCCGGCGACGTCGAGTCTGCAGCGCCGACCTACGCCCTCTGGTCGCTCTCGCGCACGGTGAAGAACGATCCGAAGATGACGGCACTGTTCGACAGCGGTGTCGACAAGGTCGTTGCGCAGCTGCCGACCGCACGTGGCGGATTCTGGAGTGACTTCGCGGCGTTCATCGCGGAGTTCGGCTACCGCGGCCCGAGCGAATGGGATCTCGGCACTGAGTCATGGGAGTCCAAGCCGTCACTGGCCCTCGGCCTTATCGACCGCATGCGCCAGCTTGATGACGCCGATTCCCCTTCGTCGAAGCAGGCCGCGCATGCAGCCGCTACCGACAAGGCGATGATGGAAGCCACGGCCGGCATGGATGCCGCGACCGAAGCCGCTTTCCGCGGTGCCGTCGGCTCGGCCCGCCGTTTCGCGGGCTGGCGCGAGAGCGGCAAGAGCTCGTGCATCAAGATCATGAACGAGGCTCGCATGGCCCTCATCGAGCTCGGTGAGCGTCTCGAGGCCAAGGGTGTTCTCGATCACTCGCGCCAGATCTTCATCGCTCTCGACGAGGAGCTCGACTCCCTCGCGTTGGAAGAGAACACCCTGCGCCCGGTTCTCGCCCAGCGCGAGAAGGAGTGGAATGCACTCAAGGATCTCGAGGTGCCCACCTTCCTCGATGGCTCCAAGCCGATCCCGCCGATCTCCGAGGTTCCCCGCAAGGGTGCCAGCAAGGCAGAGAAGGCAGCCAAGGGCACCATCCTCTCCGGTGCTGCGGCATCGACAGGAGTTGTCGAGGGCGTTGCCCGCGTCATCACCGGCACCGATGCGATCAGCGAGTTCCAGCCAGGCGAGATCCTGGTCGCTCCGCAGACTGATCCCTCGTGGACCCCGCTGTTCATGGTCGCCTCGGCTGTCATCGTCGACACCGGCTCGATGGGCTCGCACGCGATGATCGTCGCTCGTGAACTCGGCATCCCGTGCGTTGCCGGTCTGCCCAAGGCGACCGAGATGATCGGCACGGGAACCATGGTCCGCGTCGATGGCGCGGCAGGCACGGTCGAGATTCTCTAGTTCGTACGTGCAATGGCCCGGAACCGAGAGGTGCCGGGCCATTGGCATTCCTGGAGTTTTTGACCCTGGCCGCCCTCGGTGATCCAGGAGTCGTACGGCATGATGGAAGTCGATATTCACCGTCGTCAGGGGTAGTTCGTGAGCGAGTCCACAGGTTCATCCGTCATCGTGCATCGCCTGGTGGCCTGGAATGAGACCGACGCAGCCGGACACAACCATTTCGCCGCCGCGTTCCGCTGGCTGGAAGAGGCCGAGCATGCGCTCCTGCGCGCCGTGGGCATGCCCGCCGAGGAGATCGCCCGAATCCCGCGCGTGCACATCGACAACGACTACAAGGACCGCCTGTACTACGGGCAGGAGATCGCGGTGCAGGTCACCGTGGTCAAGGTCGGCACGAGTTCGTGCACCTATGAGTTCGAGGTTCGCACCGATGCGGGCACTGTCGCAGTGAGCGGAACCCTCATCGTCGTCCATGCGTCCAGCACCTCGGAGGGCTCGGCCCCCTGGCCGCCCGCAATTCGCGACGCCATGCTCTCAGGCCGGCTGATTGAGATTCGCACACAGGCCACGGAGTCCTGATACGTCGTTATCGACGCGAGATTCAGCAAGGGGTGACACACCCCTGTCGCATGTGCGATATTTGATAAACGGGCGACTCGGCCTGCTGAAGGGGGTGTCATGCTGACGAAGGCACAGATCGAGAGCGCATCTGATGTTGCTGCCAGGTCCCTCTTTGATGCCATCGTCGATCAGCGCATCCCCCCGGGGGCGCCGCTTCGCCTCAAGGAACTCTCCGAGCAGCTTGGCATGAGCATGATGCCCGTCCGTGAGGCGATCCGACGCCTGGCTGCCCTCGATCTCGTCGAGATCGAGCCACGTCGCGGCGCCCGCGTACGCGAGCTTTCCCTCGCCGACCTCGAAGACACCTACTTCGCCCGTCTCCACCTGGAGAACATCGCCGTCTGGGAGGCCGCGCAGAACTTCACGGCCGAGGACGGCGCCCAGGCTGCGGCCGCATTAGCCGATCGGGAGGCGGCCCAGGAGGCCGGTGACCGCGTGGCCGCCCGTGATGCCCACGAGCGCTTTCACTTCGCTATCTACGAGGCATCCCAGCGTGCCTGGCTCATCCGCTCGATCCTGCCCGCCTGGCGCAACTCCGAGCGCTACCGCATCGATGCCATGCGCCATGTCGAGACCCAGGGTTCCCGCGATCACGAGCACACCCAGATCCTGTCGGCCCTCATGCGTCACGATGGGCTCGAGGCCGTGCGCTGGATGACCAACCACCTGAACAGCTCAGTTCGGCTCTCCGCCCAGCACCTGATCAGCGAGACTGGCGAAGCCGAGCGCGAGATCTCCCTGCCCAAGGTGGCCGAGGTGGTCGCCCGTTTCGACATCTCCGCTGGCATCCCTGCTGAGGTTCCCACCGCCTGAGACCCCCCGGGAACTGCCGCTCGAGGCGGGCATGTCGGGTTTTTTGCGTCCGTCATGTCAACAATAGGTAACAATTGCGTGTTTCCCCTTGTGGAGCCGTTGATCAAATGTCAAGATCCAGGTCCGCAGCATTCGCGGCGGAAGAACTTCAGGGTCATCTCGGCCCTGTCTCGTCAAGGGAGGTCGCATGAGACTTCGTCTCATGACCGTGGCAGCAACGGTGGGCGCTGGCGCGCTCATCCTGTCCGGATGTAGCTCGTCATCGTCCAGCAGCTCCAGTGAGGCATCGGCACCCGCCGCTTCCGCCGCCGCATCCGAGGCAGCTCCCGCTGCCAGCGGTGATCCGCTGGTTCTCGGCATCGTCCAGGCCGGTTCCGGCTTCATGGGCCCGATCGACACGCCGGCCCGTAACGCCCTCCTGCTGGAGGTCGAGAAGGTCAACGCCGCAGGCGGCGTCAACGGCCAGCCGATCCAGGTCAACTTCATCGACACCGAGACCAAGTTCGAGGCCTACGCCCCGAATGCGCAGAAGGTCATCGACGAAGGCGCCAACGTCCTCGTCGTCACCTGCGACTACGACGTCTCCTCGCCGGCAGCCCTCGTGGCCGAGGCAGCGAACGTCCTGAACATCGCACCCTGCATCGGCGATCCGATCTACGGCCCCGCTGGCGGCCTCAAGCTCGGCTTCTCCATGGGTGACGGCGTCCCCGGCGAGGCTTCGGTCATGGCCGAGTTCGCCAACAAGCAGGGCTACAAGAGCGCGGTGCTCATGAAGGACACCTCGATCAAGTACACCCAGAACCAGTGCACTGTGTTCGAGAAGCGCTTCACTGAGCTCGGTGGCAAGGTCCTGAAGACCTACGACTACGTCCAGGGTGACTCCGTCAAGGAGACCGTCTCGAAGATCGCATCCGGCACCAAGCCCGATGTCATCATCAACTGCGGTTACAACCCCGGTGGCGGCCAGGTCGCCAAGGAGATCCGCGACGGCGGCCTCGCAACCCCGATCATCTCCGGCTTCGGCATGGACGGTGACTTCTGGGTCGGTGGCATCCCGAACCTCTCCGACTACTACGTCGTGACCTACAACGCCAAGAACGGCGACGACGCCAACGCTGATGTCAACGCTGCTGCCAAGGAGTACGAGGCCAAGTACGGCCAGCTGCCCGACGTCGGCGGCTTCGTGACCGGCCCGACCACCCTCCAGGTCATCCTCGAGGCGTACAAGCAGGCCGGTAGCTGGGACGGCGACAAGATGACCGCAGTGATGGAGACCTTCAAGGACGTGCCGACCCTGGCCGGCCCGACGAGCTTCTCGCCCGACCTGCACATCAACGTCACTCGCCCGATGGCAATCCTCGAGGTTGTCGACGGCAAGCTGAAGTTCATCGAGGCGATTGCTCCGGAGAAGGTCGTCTTCCCGTAATGATCGACTCCACGGCACCCCGGCCACGCGCATTGCGCGTGGCCGGGGTTTCCCGTGCCTTCGCCGGAGTGAAGGCACTCACCGACGTGAGCCTCGCTGTCGAGCCGGGCCAGGTGCTCGGCCTCATCGGGCCCAATGGGGCCGGCAAGTCCACCCTGGTGAACATCATCAGCGGATACGACCTGCCCGATAGCGGCACGGTCACCCTCGATGACCGCGACATCACCCGCACTAAGCCGTATGTTCGCGCACGCGGCGCACTCGCGCGCACCTTCCAGCACGGGCACCTGTTCAACGGTCTCTCCGTGAGAGAGAACATCATCGTCACTGCGATGGGCACGGGCCAAAAGCGCAAGCAGGCCATTGCCACCGCCCACGAACTGATCGCCGACTTCGGACTCGAGTCACGTGCTGATCAGCCGTGCAGTTCGCTCCCGCATGGTTTCGAGCGACGGGTCGGTGTAGCCCGCGCACTTGCCACATCACCCTCATACGTACTCCTCGATGAGCCCGCTGCCGGCCTGAACGAAGGTGAGATCGGCGAGTTCGCGGCCAATATCCGCAAGCTGCGTGACCGCGGCCTCGGCGTCCTGCTCATTGACCACAACGTCAAGCTCATCCTCGACGTCTGCGACCGCATTCACGTGCTCGTCGAAGGCAAGACCCTCCTCGAGGGCACCCCCACCGAGGTGCGCGGCAGCGATGCCCTCGTCGAGGCCTATCTCGGAAGGAGCGGCAGTGTCCACCGCTGACACCCGCCAGGGGCTGCACGTCTCCGATCTCCAAGTCTCGTACAACGGCGTACCCGCCGTGCGCGGAATCAGCTTCGAGGTCAACGCCGGTGAGGCTGTCGGTCTCATCGGCCCCAACGGCGCCGGCAAGTCATCGACCCTGCTCGCCATCATGGGTGCCACGGCGCGAAGCGGTCTCGTCACCGTGCACGGTCGCGATATCGCCGGGCTCGCCCCGGAGAAGGTCGTGCGCACCGGCTTGGCACTGGTTCCCGAGGGCCGGCACGTCTTCACGGAGCTCTCCGTCGCCGACAACCTCCGTCTGGGTGCCGTGGCGCGTCGCGATAAATCCAGCTACAAAGAGGCGCTCGAGTACGTGCTCGATCTCTTCCCGATCCTGCGCGACTTCGGCCATCGCCACGCGGGCCTGCTCTCCGGCGGCCAGCAGCAGCAGTTGGCCATTGCCCGCGCCCTGATGTCTGACCCCGACATCCTGATGCTCGACGAGCCCAGCCTCGGCCTTTCGCCCACGGCGGTCGACTCGGTGTTCGAGGCACTCGATGTCGTGCGCAAGGCCGGCAAGGCCGTGCTCATCGTCGAGCAGCGTGCTGAGTTCACCATCGCCTTCTCTGATCGCACCTACGTCCTTCACGATGGAGTCATCACCTTGAGCCTGAAGCCCGAGGATGCCGAGAACGTCGATGTCCTGACGGAGGCGTACTTCGGATGAACCAGTTCATTCAGTCACTCGTCGACGCGATCTCCGCAGGTGCCGTCCTGGGCCTCGCGGCCCTCGCCATCGGTCTCGTCTTCGGAGTTATCCGTCTCGCGAACTTCGCGACTGGCGAGATCATCACTGCCGCGGCCTATGCGCTCATCCTCACCTGGGATCTCGGCTGGTATGTCTCGATCCCGATTTCGATCCTCGTCGCGGTCGGCATCTCGCTGCTCATGGAGATTGCCGTGTTCTCGCGTATGCGCAATCACAGTCCGGCCACGTTGCTGATTGCGTCCTTCGGCCTGAGCTTCCTGCTGCAGCGCGTCTACGAACTGATTTTCGGGAACAACGTGCGCACCGCTCCCGTGGCGAGCGAGCTCGCCCAGTCGATCGAGGTCGGCGGAGTGCGCGTCCAGATGCTCTCCGTCACCACCATCGTGCTCACAGTGGTGCTGTTGATCGCGCTTCAGCTCTTCCTCACGAAGACAAGCCTCGGCCTGCAGCTCAAGGCAGCGGCGGCCGACTTCCGCACCGCACGACTGGTGGGTATCCCCGCCGGTCGAGTCATCGGCCTGAGCTTCGCACTGTCAGGCATCCTCGCGGCCGCCGTGGCATTCGTGCTCACGGTGCAGAGCGGCGCGGTCGGCCCCGACTTCGGTGTCCGCATCACGATCCTCGCTCTCGTCGGTGCGGTGATCGGCGGCATCGACAAGATCTCCGGCTCGCTCGCCGGCGGCTTCGTCGTCGGATTTGCCACCTCAATGCTGGCCGCCTGGCTGCCCGAGGGCATGACGAACTTCAAGGATGCCTTCGTCTTCGTGCTGGTGATTGCCGTACTTCTCTTCAAGCCTTCGGGCCTGCTGATCAAGGGTCGAGGAGTGGTCCGCACATGAGCAACACGACTTCCGCACCGACGGTGACCGCGTCACTGCGCTGGCGCCTGGGGCCGATCTGGTCACTCGTCAGCCTGCTGCTGATCGTGGTGGCCGCGACCATGCTCACCAGCATGTTCGGCAAGAGCCTCCAGGTCCAGGCGCAGTACGCCCTGGTCAACCTGGTCATCGTCGTGGCCCTGCAGATGTTCATCGGTACCTCCGGTGTCCTCAGCTTCGGGCACGTGGCCTTCGTGGCCATGGGCGCCTGGACAGTCGGCCTGCTCACCATCGATCCGACCCTGAAGAAGAACCTGCTTCCGGATCTCTTCCCGTTCCTGATGGATGCCCAGGCGCAGTGGGTCCTGGCCGTACTCATCGGCGGGCTCGTCGGCGGCCTGCTCGCACTCATCGTGGCCCCGGTGCTGATGCGACTGAACGGCCTGCAGGCAGGCATTGCGACCTTCGCCCTGCTCGGCGTGGTCAACGTCGTGCTCACCTACTGGTCCAGCATCGGCCCGCGCAGCGGTCAGTCCATGGTGGGCATCCCGGTCGTGCTTGACCTCAAGCTCACCATGCTCTTCGCGCTCGGCTCGATCATCGTGGCCTGGTTGTTCCAGCGCACGCGCCCCAGCCGCCTGCTTCGCGCAGCTCGCGAGGATGGCATCGCGGCAGCAGCCTCCGGCATCAACATCGTGACCCAACGTGTCATCGTCTTCGCGGTTTCCGGAGTCATCGCAGGTGTCGCCGGCGGTCTCTTCGCCCTGACCAATCGCGTGGTGCAGGCCAGTCAGCTCTTCGTCGAGATGACCTTCATAACCCTGGCAATGCTCGTGCTCGGCGGCACTTTGTCCCTGAGCGGCGCGGTCATCGGCACCCTGGTCTTCAGCGCCATCGACGTGCTTCTGAGCAACCTGCAGTCAGGTATTGATGTCTTCGGTCTCGCCTTGAGCATTCCGCAGGGCACTCGTCCGATCATTCTCGGCCTGATCCTGGTGCTGATGCTGATGTTCAAGGCCACCGGCTTAACGGGCGGCAGAGAATTCGTCTGGCCGTTCCGCACCGTCCGGCCGCTGCCGGGCAATCCGCCCACGAACGAGTAATCCCCCGAGCACGAGGAAGGGCGCGACCATCAGGTCGCGCCCTTCCGCAATT
>JBPCSY010000053.1:0-2668 GCA_051006695.1 Candidatus Nanopelagicales bacterium | reverse complement strand
TCGCGCCAGCCGAGTAATTCCCAAGCTGGGAATTGACCGCCTGGTTGCCCGACTGGAGCGCCGTAGCGTAGGTACCCGCCACCTGGCCGGGGTAGCCACGGCCTACGTTGACAGCTTCCGACCGCAGCGCGCGGCCCACGGCCTCGGTCTGGGCACGGGCCTGGTTGGCAGCGCCAGCCTGAGCCGCAGCGGTCTGGATGCGGCTCGACGAGTCCAGCGCAGCATAGCGCGTGTCCGACGGGTTGATGCCGAAGCTCTCGAGCTGCTGGCGTGCGTTACGGCGCTGCGCTTCCATGGCCTGCGCCACCTCGGAGGAGGCGCGACCCATCTCGTACTGCTGACGGGCCGGGGACGCGAAGGAGCGAGCCTCGTCAATGGCCGTGTCTTCGAGGGGCTGGTAGAGGTTTTCATAGCGGGCACGATCCGCCATCGCAGCCCGGTCGTTGATCTCCTGACGGCGCATCGACGAGCCGACGACCTGATCGACGAGCTCGCGGTTGCGACCGTATTCCTCGCGAGCCCATGCGAGCTGCTCGCGACCGAGCTTGTAGGAGAGTTGCGCGGCTTCCTTGCTGGCTGCGGCGATCGGGCCGTAATTCGGCGGATCAGGCGCTTGGTTCTTACCACCACCCATGACTCAAGCTCCTCGCAGCGACCGCAAAGCACGCGGTTTTACTTTTAGCCACCGGCATTCTTCGGGCGAGATCGCCAGCACCAGACATGCCCCTTCGGGGTAAACATCGTCAACTTTAGCAACGATCTTAAACCCAAGTTTCAGGTCTATTTCAAGTGCTTTCGTGTTGGCCTCGCAGACTTGACCGAAGACCTTCTTGCAACCTAGCTGGTTGAAGGGGTAATCAAATACACACCAAATCAGATCCCGGTTGGCCCAATGGTCAACAAAACCAGCCATGTGCATGTGAATACTTGTGCCGGTGTAGCCCTGAAAGATTACTCCGCCAAGTAACTCCCCCTCCTGATCGACGCGGGAAATAACCTGGTCGCAGGCCGGGTTGTAGTAACAGCGGGCGGCGTTCGCGATAGCATGTCCATGTTCTGGTACGTTGAGCAAGATCACCCGAGTACCTGCCAGGAACCGTTGTAGTAACCGTAGAGCTTGTTCTCGTCGGGATTGATCCAGAAGTCTCCCGTCTCGAGCCGGTTGAATTTGACCTTGGGCTCGACGACCTGCACGTAGACGGCGGGCGAGCCGAGGGAGTCTCCCTGCCGCTGGCCGGTGAGCGTCTCCAGGATCTGCTTCATGGCGCGCAGCGCCACCGACATGCTCTTGGCATCGCCGTCGACGAACTCGGGAATGCCGACCGACTTAGACATTCATGAGCTCCTTGGCCGCCGTGGCGACCTCTATGTTGTTGACTTGGATGCGAGCCTCGACCTCGACCTGCCACCATGTCGCCTTGAAGCCCGACGGGAGGCGGAAGAACTCGCCTGACGTCCTGAGCTCGCGGCAGTAGATCAGCCGGTCGTCGGCGTAGACCCGGACGATCCCCCACATATCGTCTGCGAGAGTGCTGGGGTTGATGACCGGCACCGGGTTGAGATCGGGCGTGTCCTTGAACTTGGTGAACCAGACGCGCATGGCTTCGAGGTTGCGCCGGTTCGGCATCTCGAAGATCTTGGACCGCCACTTGAACGGCGCATGAGGACGGTCGAACGACAGGTCCAGCCAGTAGACCTTGCCGTTGCGGATGATGAAGATCTCACCCGTCCAGACGTCGGTGAAGGTATTGACCGTCACTTCACTGGTATGAAGCGTGTTGAACGCCACGCGGTTATTGGCGAGGTCGATGAACACGCCCCGATACGAGCCGTTGTAGTCGTCCAACTGAAAGGCGCTGTTCTCGAAGGAGCTGGCCTCGTAGCAGCCCGGCTGGATGGTACCCCAGCCGTAGTAAGCCCCACCAAGCTGGCAGGCGCGCAGCGTCACGGTGTTCACCAGGTCTTCCCAGTGATCCTTCGTCACGAGGTCCTTGGTGACGATGGTGACGTCGCCCGGCGTAGCCAACGCCAGCCCGTTGGGCGAGCAGTAGAGAACACCGTTTGCCGTCGAGACGATGGACCCCTTGGATACGCAGGGCTCGACACGCTTGAGGCGGGCGACGGCCATCTGCGAGGGGTTGATGCCGGTGACCGCGTAGGGTGCGCTGGTGGTGAGCACGATCAGCGTCTGGCCGGTGACGCCCAGCCCGACGATGTCCGCGTCAAACGTCAACGTGTAGGGAGCAGGCCACGCGTGCGGACGGTAGGGCTCGCAGAACCACACCTCGCGCTTGCGGAAGCCTGCGACCATGCCATTCGGCATGGAGGCCATGCCCTTCATGTCCGAGGGCGGGGGAGCCCAGAAGTAGCTCTCGAGGATCGAGCTGTCGCTGACGATGTCGTCGGACTTGGTGTCGGTGTAGGCCGTCGTGGCGATAGGCAGCTCGTCGACGAGGAAGTAGGTGGTCGCGCCGCCGGAGCCCGTCACGGTGCGATAGATGCGCACCTTGGTGATATTGCGCTCGGCGCTGTCCGCGCTCGTGGGAGCCGTGACCTTGATGTACCACGGGTCGCCAGACCAGCCGGTGTTGAGCGCAGCCGGGGAGGGTGGTCCCTCCTCGCCGTACTCCGAGACCCAGGTGTAGACGTAGGCGCGTGTCTCCAGCAC
>JBPCSY010000052.1:0-15041 GCA_051006695.1 Candidatus Nanopelagicales bacterium | reverse complement strand
CGGCCGTCCTCGGCACCTTCCGCGCGCTCTCCTTCGGCTCCCTCTACCCGGCCTTGCGGCGACTCGAGGAGCGCGGCCTGATCGAGAACGTCGACACCACCCCGGCTCTCGGCTCAGCCGCCCCGCCACTGGCGGCCAAGCGCGCACGAGTCGTCTACGCCTTGACCCCGGCCGGTCGCACGGCCTTCAGCGACTGGGTCGCGCAGCCCGGCCCCGAGGCCTGGGAGGACGAAGGCTTCGCCGCCCACCTCGCCTTCTTTGCCAAGACCGAGGGGAAGGTGCGCCTGCGCATCCTCGAAGGCCGGCGCTCCCGTCTCGAGGAGCGCATGCAGGCGATGCGTGACGCGATCCGTCTCGGCCGAGAGCGCATGGATACCTACACATTGCAGCTTCAGCAGCACGGCCTCGACGGCACTGAACGCGAGGTCGCCTGGCTCACCGAGCTCATTCATCTCGAGCAGACAGGCAGCACCGACACGCTTCCCACCGCAGGCCAACTGGTCGGCACGGAGTAAACGCACCACTCACGCGCGTCCGCGCATCACACATCCCCACATGAAAGGCATTCCCCCATGGCCTCAGTTCGCGTAGCGATCGTCGGCGTAGGAAACTGCGCATCCTCACTCGTGCAAGGTGTCGAGTACTACAAGGATGCCGATCCGTCAGCAGCGGTTCCCGGTCTCATGCACGTGCAGTTCGGCGAGTACCACGTGCGCGACGTGAAGTTCGTTGCTGCATTCGATGTCGACGTGAAGAAGGTCGGCCTCGATCTCGCCGACGCCATCGACGCCTCCGAGAACAACACCATCAAGATCTGCGACGTGCCGAAGACCGGTATCACCGTGCAGCGCGGCGTGACTCTTGACGGACTCGGCAAGTACTACCGCGAGACGATCACCGAGTCTGACGCCCCCGCAGTCGATGTCGTTGCAGCGCTTAAGGAAGCTCAGGTCGACATCGTCGTGTGCTACCTGCCCGTCGGCTCGGAGGAAGCAGCGAAGTTCTACGCGCAGTGCGCCATTGACGCAGGCTGCGGCTTCGTCAACGCCCTTCCCGTCTTCATCGCCGGCACGCCCGAGTGGGCCAAGAAGTTCGAGGATGCCGGCCTGCCGATCGTGGGCGACGACATCAAGAGCCAGGTCGGTGCCACCATCACCCACCGCGTGCTCGCGAAGCTCTTCGAGGATCGCGGCGTGATCCTCGATCGCACCTACCAGCTCAACGTCGGCGGAAACATGGACTTCAAGAACATGCTCGAGCGTGACCGTCTCGAGTCGAAGAAGATCTCCAAGACGCAGTCCGTCACGTCCCAGCTCTCGCATGACCTCGGTGATCGCAATGTGCACATCGGCCCGTCCGACTACATCGCGTGGCTCGACGATCGCAAGTGGGCGTTCGTGCGTCTTGAGGGTCGCGCCTTCGGCGATGTGCCGCTGAGCCTCGAGTACAAGCTTGAGGTGTGGGACTCCCCGAATAGCGCCGGCGTGATCATCGACGCCGTGCGTGCCGCGAAGATCGCCAAGGATCGCGGAATCGGCGGCCCGATCCTGTCCGCGTCCAGCTACTTCATGAAGTCCCCGCCCGTCCAGTACAACGACAGCCAGGCCAAGCAGGCTGTCGAGGACTTCATCTCAGGAGCAATCGAGCGCTAGTCCTTCCCTTCGGAAACGGCCTTCACCCCTGCGGTGGAGGCCGTTTCTGTCCTCTATTCAGGGCGTCCTTTCCCGGTCATCACCACCAGGACATGGAATAAAAGGGGAGCGGGGCCCTAGGCTCCCCCCGATAGACCTCGATACGGGCGGATGGGATTCCAATGAGCACAGCAGTGACACCGAAGAAGCAGCGCAAGATCGGCGTGCGCTCTGTAGCCGCGCTGCTCGTGTTCATCGTCGCCCTCCTCATCACTCCGGTCGCCCTCATCGGCCACTGGGGTCACCGCACGATGATCGATACCTCGCGCTACCTGGAGACAGTCGGACCGCTTGCAGCAGACCCGGCTATTCAGGAGTCCGTCTCCCAGGCCGTGACCAACGCCATCACCTCGCAGATCAACACCGAGGAACTCGTCGGTGGCCTACTTGGCAACATCGTCGAGAATCCCGCTATTCAGGACAAGCTCAGCGGCCCGATCGCTGCGGGCATCAACGGTCTCATCGGTCAGGCTGTCTCCACATTCGTCGCCTCTGACGCATTCGAGCAGATCTGGATCACCGTGAACACGGCCGTCCAGAAGAGCGCCTTGCTGATCCTCGAAGGCAAGGAAGGTGGCCCGGTGTCGCTCCAGGGCGAGAATGTCGTCCTCGACGTCTCGCCACTCATCTCGGCAGTGCAGCAGAGCCTCGTCGACCGCGGCGTCAGCGTCGCCGCGAACATCCCGATTCCCGAGATCGACAAGCAGATCGTTCTCTTCCAGTCACCGGCCCTGGCCCAGCTCCGCACGCTCTACTCACTCACCTCGCCGCTGCTGGCCTGGTTCCCGCTTCTCCTCGCCGCACTCTTCGCCCTCGCCATCTGGCTGGCACGCCGCAAGGGTCGCATGGTGCTCGCCACCGGCGTCGCCCTCATCGTGATGACCGGCGCCACGAAGTTGCTGCTGGACTCCGCGCAGACGATCTTCACCGATCAGCTCGCCGGCACCCTGTTCGCACCGGCATCGCAGGCATTCTGGGACACCTTCTTCAAGTACCTGGTCCTCGGTATTCGCTCGATGATCGTGCTTGGCGTGGTCATCGCGATCGCCGGCTGGCTCGGCTCGCGTATCTCGACGGCCGCCAAGGTGCGCGGATGGCTCACGACCGGGCTCGAGGGCTTCGGCTCCGAGCTCGGCAGCACAGGGATTGCCCGGTCGATGGCCGCTCGTGCCGATCTGTGGCGCACCCTTGCCGCGGCAATCGGCGTGATCATCCTGGCAACCGGCGATGTGCTCTCCACCTGGCACGTGATCTGGACTGTGCTGCTGACCGCGGGTCTGTTCGCGGGTATCCAGGTACTGATCGGCTCCACTAAGGAGATCGTTGTGGAGGAGACCGTCGTCGAGGAGATCGTGGTCGTCGTCGACTAGTCGATGACCTGCTGGCGTCGGTCGAGGATGTGATCGCCGCTCACAGTCGAAGCACCCGTCACCACTCGGCCATCGGCAATTGCCGCCTTGTACGCGGTGAAGTCGGCATCTACCTGCACGGCGTAGGCACGAGCGAAACTGCTCATGGCATCGTCAAACTTGGTGCTCTGACCGAGATATGCCGCGATAGCCACCGGGTCGCCTGAGCGGGCATGGCCATGTGCCAGAGTCCGCCCGCATAGCGCCGCGTAGCCGGCAAGCTGCGCGACGGGAAGCTTCGCGATGTCAGGTGACCACTTCATGTCGCGAAGCTGCCGCACGTAGAACTGCCGGCCATTAGGTGCCTGCACCCACCCGAGGAAGGCGTCCGATGCCGCCTGGATGAGACGCTGGCCTTCGACGACGCGCTGACCCTGGTGCTCTACGACGCAGGACTGCGTGTACGGATTCAGCACGCTCTGCACAGCTTCCTTGGCCTGCAACACGATCAGGTCGTTCTCATCACGGCCCTGGAGCAGCAGGACGAATGCACGTAGGCCAACGCTGCCGACGCCGACGACCTTGTGACCGAAGTCGACGACCTGGTACCGACGCATCAGCTCACGACGATCGTTCTGCAGCTCAGAGCAGTATGTCTCGAGCAGCAAGTCGAGCCACGGATGCAGATCCTCGCCATCGGTGATGCGCACAAGCACCGGAGGCTGATCGAGGAATCGGCGCGTGCCATCAACGACCTCAGTCATCTTCGTGATGGCCGACCATGCGTCACGCGCCTGTGCCTTGCCGATTACCTTGTTGAGCTGCCTGGTGGCCTTCTGCCCTCCGACTTCAGCGGCCCACTGCTCAAGCGTCGTGGCACTGATTCGGTCGTACCAGATCGCGAGATCGGGCATTCCCGCATACTCCGTCATTGCCGAGCGATATGACGCCGCGGCGCGTCGTGCGATGTCATCGGCCTCCTGGTCGGTGAAGCCGTTGTCCTGAGCGGCAAGCATGAAGCTGGCCGCGAGACGCATGACGTCCCACTCGAACGGACCGGGATTCGTCTCGTCGAAGTCATTGACGTCGAAGACAACGGTGCGATCCTGGCCGGCGAAGAGCCCGAAGTTCGACAGGTGCGCATCACCGCACAACTGCACAATGAGCCCAGTGATCGGCATGGACGCGAGATCGGAGGCCATGACCGCAGCCGCACCACGGTAGAAGGTGAAGGGGCTCACCGACATGCGCTCATGCCGCAACGGCAGCAGCGCCTGAAGTCGGGTGACCTCCTGATCGGCCAGCTGCGCGATCGGGTCAGGCCGATCTGCCTGCGCGGACCAGTCGGCCATGGAATTGCGAGACCGCGCGGCCCGGGCTGCGATACCGCTCGCCTGTCGCTCGGCGAGTGAGGAGCGGCGGACATCAGTGGGAAGCATGAGCGGGTTCATGTGTCGAACCTACTGTGACGACCGAGCCGCCCACCCGCCTATTGCGTAGCCGCCCGAGCCGCCCACCATGCAAGAAGTGCCTCTGTCGCCGTCTCCTCGCTCATCGGCCCACGGTCAAGGCGCAGATTGAGCAGGAAGTCGTAGGCCTCGCCCACCACACGACTCGGCGGGATGTCGAGAATGCGCATGATCGCCGCGCCGTCGAGATCGGGACGAATGGCGGCGAGCTCCTCCTCCTGCGCGAGTGCGGCAATGCGCACCTCCAGGGAGTCGTATGCACTCTGCAGCGCGGCCGCTCGTCTCTTGTTGCGCGTCGTGGAATCAGCGCGAGTGAGCTTATGCAGACGACTGAGTAATGGCCCGGCATCACGCACGTACCGACGGACAGCACTGTCTGTCCATTCACCGGTGCCGTAGCCGTGGAAGCGAAGGTGAAGCTCGACGAGTGTCGCGACATCATCGATCATGTCGTTCGAGAAGCGCATCTCCGTCAGTCGCTTCTTCGTCATGCGACCTCCCACGACTTCGTGGTGGTGGAAGGAGACTCGCCCGTCACCCTCGAACTTGCGGGTGCGCGGCTTTCCGATGTCATGCAGGAGTGCAGCCAGTCGCAGCACGGGATCCGGCCCCGATGTGGGCTCATGTGCCGTCTCGAGATCGATCGCCTGCTCCAACACGATGAGGGTGTGCTCGTACACATCCTTATGACGATGGTGCTCGTCTTCCTCGAGCCGCAGCAACGGAAGCTCGGGAAGTACGTGAGCGGCAAGGCCGGTGTCGACCAGCAGGGTGAGTCCGGTGCGCGGATCGGGGGACATCACGATCTTCATGAACTCCTCGCGAGTGCGTTCGGCACTCACGATGGCAATGCGATCGCTCATCGCCGTCATTGCTGCGAGCACCTCAGGTGCGACGTCGAAGCCGAGCTGCGATGCGAAGCGCGCCGCGCGCATCATGCGCAGCGGATCGTCACTGAATGACATCTCCGGGGCGCCCGGGGTGCGCAGCACCGTGGCAGCGAGGTCGTTGAGTCCGCCGAACAGATCAACGAACTCCATCGTGGGAAGGCGCAGAGCCATGGCATTGACCGTGAAATCGCGCCGCCCGAGATCCCCGGCCAGCGAGTCGCCGAACTCGATCTCCGGCTTGCGAGACTCAGGGTCGTAGGTCTCCGACCGATACGTGGTGATCTCGCACTCACGGCCGAGAATTCGGGCACCCACGGTGCCGAAACGAATGCCGACATCCCAGGTGGTGTCGGCCCAGCCGTCCAGGAGGGCGAGGATCTCGTCGGGGCGCGCACTGGTCGTGAAGTCGAGGTCGATCTGGGCCTGTCCGCCGGCCTGGCTGTCCTTGACGAGCTCGCGGCCCAGCAGGGCATCGCGCACCGGGCCGCCCACCAGGGCGATCTCGTGGCCGGCTTCGCTAAAGCGCTCGCCCAGACGGGTGAGCAGGCCCATCAGGGGGGCCAGCGCCGTCTCGGCAGCCTTCATCGATGACACGCCGTGCAGCGTAGCCAGCCGGCGCCCACAGGAGCGAATGCATCGGGGCGCGATCGAAGCCTCGGGGCGCTGGCGCCCGGGGCGGTTATCCTCGAAGCATGGCCAGCACCCGGACGGTAGAGGAGACCTCCGCCGGGGGCCTGATCCTCGATCGCTCGGGCAGCCCGAAGGCCGCCCTCATCGCCCGTCGCGACAGGCGCGGTCGCCTGATCTGGTCGCTGCCCAAGGGGCACCTGGAGAAGGGCGAAACAGCGGAGGACGCTGCCCTGCGCGAGGTGCACGAGGAGACCGGTATTCGCGGCAAGGTGCTCGCACCGCTGGGCACCATCGACTTCTGGTTCATGGCCGAGAACCACAAGATCCACAAGACCGTCCATCACTTCCTCATGGAGGCCCAGGGCGGTGAGCTCTCCGATGCCGACATCGAGGTAGTCGAGGTCGCCTGGGTACCTCTCGACGAAGTCAGCACCCGTCTGCGGTACGCCGATGAGCGAAAGCTGCTGGCACTCGTTCCCGATCTGCTGCTCGAGTACTGATGCGCCTGTTTCGCGCACTGTTGGCGGCAGTGGCCCTCGTACTTGCCGTCTCCGCGCCCGCACAGGCTGCCGACACCGCTCGAACGGTCTACCCGGTCACTGTGCTCTCCAGCGGCCGCATCACGTTCTCTGGTGATTCAGGCGGCGTGCCCATCACGGTCGAGAACACGAGCAGCCTTCCGGTCACTCTCACCATCGAGTTGGTGGGCTACCCCAGGTCACGCCTGGTCTCCGATCCGGTCACCGGTGTCGTGGTTGACCCTGGGATGCGCACGAGTGTCGAGATCGAGGCACGCATCATCGGCGATGGCCCACTCGATGCCTCAGTGCGCGTGGAATCCCCGAATGGCAAGCGCCTTGCGCTGCCTGCGACGGTGACACTGGCCTCCGCCGCGTATGCACGCGCCGCAGGCTGGGTCGTACTCGTGGCATTCATCGCGCTCGCGATATTCGTCGTATTCGGAGTGACACGACGAATTCGCAAGGCTCATGCGGCACGAAAGCAACCGGCATCGGGAAGCATGTCCACGTGAGCAATCCCGCATCAGCGCGTTCGCTGATGAAGCCCAGTGCCGTGATGGCCGCCGGCACTGTCGCCTCGCGGATCACCGGTGTCTTCCGCGATATCGCGGCCACGGCGGCCCTGGGCTTCTTCCTGGTCTCGGATGCGTTCTCGCTCGGCAATTCACTGCCGACCGTCATCTACATCCTCGTCATCGGCGGCGCGCTGAACGCGGTGTTCGTCCCGCAGCTCGTGCGCCGGATGAAGGAGGACGCCGACGACGGTCGCGCGTATGCGGATCGGTTGATCACGCTTGTCGGATCCCTTCTGCTGGTCTTCTCCATTCTCGCCGTGCTCTGCGCACCACTCATCGTGGATCTCTACACGCCCGACAACTATCCCGCGAATGAGTATGACCTCGCGGTGGCCTTCGCGCGCCTCTGCCTTCCGCAGGTGCTGTTCTACGGCATCTACACGATGCTCAGTCAGGTACTGAATGCTCGCGGCCGCTTCGGTGCACCGATGTTCGCTCCGATTGCGAACAACATCGTGGCGATCGCCACCTTCCTCCTCTTCATCGCTGTCGCCGGTACCTCGGCCGCATCCGACGGAATGCTGACAACCGATCAGGTGCTGATTCTGGGCATCGGTACCACTCTGGGCGTGATTGTCCAGGCCCTCATCCTCATCCCTGTTCTGGTGCGCAGCGGGTATCGCTGGAAGCCGCGCTTCGACTGGAAGGGATCCGGGCTGGGCAAGACGGGCTCGCTTGCGATGTGGACGATCGGGCTGGTGTTCGTCAACCAGGCCGCCTACATCGTCATCACTCGACTTGCTGCAAAAGCAAATGTCGATGCCGCTGCAGCGGGAGTCGTGGCGGCCGGACTCACCACGTACCAGAAAGCCCACCTGGTCTTCATGCTTCCGCACAGCGTCATCACGGTGTCGATCGTGACGGCGATGCTGCCGGCGCTGAGTCGAGTGGCTCACGACGGAAACCTCCGCAAGGTCGGCAACGATGTCGGTTCCACCATGCGTCTCGTGGCCGCGCTGATCGTGCCCATCGCCGCGATCCTGATGTGCGTAGGCACCGGTGTCGCGATCCTGCTCTTCGGCTACGGGGCAGCGACACCGGAGCAGGCCGGCATCATGGGTGCGATCGTGTCGATCTTCATGATCGGACTGCTTCCCTTCACCTTGTTCTATGTGATGCTGCGCGGCTACTACGCGCTCGAGGACACCAAGACACCCTTCTGGATCACGGTCGGTTTCAACGTGGCACTGCTCGCGATTGCAGTGCCGCTGTTCAATGCGTCGCGCGCCGGCGGATTCCAGGTCGGTTCGCTCGCACTGTCGTATGGCATCGCGTACTGGATCGCCTTCATCGTCTCGTGGTTCATTCTCGGACGCCGTCTCGGCGGACTCGACACCAAGCGCACCGTGGTGACGCTCGTAAAAATCATCGCGGCCGGTCTCATCTCACTCGGGGTAATGTTCGCGACTTTTGCCTTCGTATTCGAGCGCGGAACACGGATATACGAGCGTTCGAAGCTCGGCGTTCTCGAGGAAGTCGTGCTCATCTCACTCATCGGCCTGGCGGTCTACCTGCTGTGCGCGTGGGCGCTGCGCGTGCATGAGGTGGGGCAGGCAATAGCGCTCGTTCGCCGGAAGATCAGGCGATGAAGGGTCTCTTCATTGGTCGCTATGAGCTGCTCGAGCAGCTCGAGCCCGGAGTCGACGATCGCGCAGTCGCCACCTGGCGGGCACATGACTCAGTGCTCGATCGACTCGTCTCCCTGCGGCTGCTCGATGCCGGCGATCCGCGTGCGGCGGCATTCCTTGGCTCTGCCCAAGCCGCGGCCCGCGTCGAGGATCGTCGACTCGTGCGAGTGCTCGATATCTTCCAGACCAGCCATGAGGATCGCGACTTCGTCGCCGTCATCAGCGAGTGGGCATCGGGTCGTTCACTTGTCGATCTGATCTCCGAGGGCCCGATGCGTGCTGACGAGGCGGTGGAGCTCATCACCGAGGTCGCGCTGGCCGTATCCGCCGGGCTCGCCACGAAAGTAAGTCACGGTCGCCTTCGGCCCACCTCAGTCTTCGTGACCGACGCAGGCGAGGTGCGTGTGCGCGGCCTGGCCATTGATGCGGCATTGTGGGGGGTTCTCGATCCCGCAGTGAGCAAGCAGGCGGCCGACGTCGATGGCTGCGGTTCCCTGCTCTACCTGCTGCTGACGGGTACTTGGCCCGGTCCTGCACTCGACAACATTGAGCCTGCGCCGCGTGCCGGTGCGCATGTACTTCCGCCGTCTCGAGTGAGCGCGAGTGTTCCGCGCTCGCTCGACGATGTCATCTCTCGTTCCGTGCATTCGGTGCAGCGCCCACGCGGAGTGATGAACGTGACCGACATCGACGGATTCCTGTCGATCCTGGGCAATGCGCGCGGTCAGGTCACTCCGATTGCACCGGGCACCACCGCCGTGCAACGACAGCGCCGGCTCTGGCAGCCGATCGTCGCGGTGCTCGTGGCCATCGTGCTGGTCATCGGCCTCGGCTTCGTCGGGCTCAAGTTGCTTTCCGTCAGCGGTTCGGCGACGTCCGCGGAGTCGATCACCGTCGACACCGCGATCCTGACCGAATCAATTGCTCCCACCGGCATCTCGGTGCCAACCGGCCAGATCTGGCCAATCTCGTCGGTGCGCAGTTACGACCCCTTCGGTGATGACAACTCCAATGGTCGACCGGACAAGCGCAAGGGCAAGGAGAACGACGAAGATTCGATCGCTGCCATCGACGGCAATCCGGAGACCGGTTGGCAGACCGCCCGTTACTCGAGCGCCGACCTCGACGGCAAGGGTGGCGTGGGCATCGTCTTCGACCTCGGCGAACCTCGACCGATTCAGTCCGCGCTCCTGAGCTTTGACGGCACCGGCACCAGTGCGCAGATTCGCGTCTCCAATGACATCCAGCCCGACCCTGCGCTGTGGTCGGCAGTGGCAACTGTCGAAGGCGCCGGCGAGCAGATCGAGATTCGCTCACCGCGGCCGGTGACCGGTCGATACGTGCTCGTCTGGTTCACGAAGCTGCCCGCCGATGGATCCGGGTACAGGGGTGGCTTGAAGGAAGTTACATTCCGAAGCTGACGAGGAGTGAGCGCAGCGAGCCCCGCAGTCAGCGAGGCATCACCGCTCTGTCCTTGTGAGTACCCCTAGATTGTGACCGTGTCCGACGGCCCCGAGGTTCTGCTCCTCGACTCCGCGAGCGACGGCGAGCTGCTGGCCGCCCACGTCGCCGGTCACCCCGATGCTTTCACCGAGATCGTGCGTCGTCATCGCGATCGACTGTGGGCGGTAGCGCTGAGGACCACCGGTGATCCCGAGGATGCAGCCGATGCCCTGCAGGATGCACTGATCTCCGCTTACCGTCGTGCCGCGCAGTTTCGCGGTGACTCCCAGGTCACGACCTGGTTGCACCGAATCGTGGTCAACGCCTGCCTCGATCGCATGCGCCGGCGCAGTTCGCGTGCGACTGTGCCCCTTCCGCTCGAGGAGGAGACAGGCATTGCGCTGCCCGATCCCGAGGACCGCATCGCCAGGCGAGAAATGCAGCTCGATATCGCGGCGGCCCTGGCTGAACTCCCCGCGGATCAGCGGGAGGCAGTGGCGCTCGTCGATATCGAGGGCTGGTCGATCGATCAGGCGGCGTTGATGCTGGGGTGTCCCTCCGGCACCGTGAAGAGTCGCTGCTCGCGCGGGCGCGCGAAGTTGGCTATACGACTTTCGTACTTGCGGAACCTGGATCAGGAGCCAGCCGTCATACCCCTGGCTCCACCGGGGCACACCACGCAACCCGATCCACGCGAATCCGACCGACACCCGAAGGGGGGGAAGCACGCAGATGGCTGATCACCTGCACGACGCAGACGGCGACACGGCCGATGACGCCTGGGTGGCTGACCTCCTGCGCGAGAGCACCGATTCCCTGGCCGATACCCCCGCGGTGCCGATGCCGCCCGAGGTCTGGACCCGCCTGGAGAATGCCTTGGAAGCGGAGCGAGTCGTCGTTCCGATCTCCTCGCGCGCCTCACGGGGTTCATCACGCTCATCACGCTCATCAGGTTCACACCGCGGTCGCTGGGTTGCCGGCGTGGCAGCCGCCGCTGCCGTGGTCATCGGCGGCGGGGTTCTTGTCTCCAACACCTCGCAGTCACCCGCCCCGGTTGCCGGTGGCGAGCTCTCTCCGGCTGACTCGGCCATGGTGAAATCCGGGGCTCCGCTCCCGACTTCTCGGCTGCTGGCCAGCGGCACCGACTACTCCGCCATCTCCCTGGGCTCTCAGATCACCTCGCTGTTCCGCGACAAGCTTGGTGTCAGCAAGGCCGCCGACATCGATGCCGTGCCCGGGGCGCCGGTCTCAGCACTCGCTGGCAACGACTTCATGTCCGATATGGGCACCTTGCAGAGTTGCGTCCAGACCCTCGCAGGAACTCCCGACGGCCAGGCCCTCGTGGTCGATCGCGGGAGTTTCGCCGGTCAGCCTGCAGGGCTCATCGTGATCTCGACCTGGCAGAACGACATGCCCGCGATGGTCACGCCCTCGGCCCTGGTCACCACCCCCAAGGGTGATCTCGCCGTCTGGGTCGTCGACCCCACCTGCTCGCCCGTGCTCAATGCCGAGGGCGCGGAGCCGCTCGCGGTCATCGTCAACTGGTAGCAGGCTGCCACTCGCCCGCGGCCGCTCGTGGCGGGTTGTCCTGCGCGCTCACCAGGAATACCTCACGCCCTAGAATCGTTCTACCGACTACGGATTCGACCCATTGATCCGTGCCCGAAGGCGAATGAAGGAAATCCGTGAGCGACATCCGCAACGTCATCATCATCGGCTCAGGCCCTGCCGGCTACACCGCTGCCGTCTACGCAGCGCGGGCGCAGCTCACCCCCCTGCTCTTCGAGGGTTCGGTCACCGCGGGCGGTGCACTGATGAATACCACCGAGGTCGAGAACTTTCCCGGCTTCACCGAGGGCATCATGGGCCCGGCTCTCATGGAGAACATGCGGGCACAGGCCGAGCGCATCGGCGCCGAGCTCATCACCGATGACGTCGTCAGCGTTGATCTCACCGGGCCGATCAAGGTCGTCACCGACGGCTCGGGCAACACGCACAGGGCACGCGCCGTCATCCTCGCGATGGGCTCGGGCTACCGCGAGCTCGGCCTCGAGAACGAGAAGCGTCTCTCCGGTCGCGGCGTCTCCTGGTGCGCTACCTGCGACGGCTTCTTCTTCCGTGATCAGGACATCGCAGTGGTCGGCGGCGGTGACTCCGCACTCGAGGAGGCCACCTTCCTCACTCGCTTCGCGAAGTCGGTGACCTTGGTGCACCGTCGCGATGAGCTGCGCGGCAGCAAGATCATGCAGGAGCGCGCCCTCGCCAACGAGAAGATGAAATTCGCCTGGAACTCACAGGTGGTCGATGTTCTCGGGGATCAGAAGGTCTCGGCGCTGGTTCTGGAAGACACGGTCACAGGCGAGAAGCGCGAGCTGCCTGCCACGGGCCTGTTCATCGCCATCGGTCATGACCCGCGCTCCGAGCTCGTCAAGGGCCAGGTCGACATCGACGCCGAGGGCTACGTGCTCGTGAAGGACCGCACCTCGCAGACCAACCTCGAGGGCGTCTTCGCCTGCGGCGACCTCATCGATCACTCCTACCGCCAGGCCATCACCGCCGCGGGATCCGGCTGCGCCGCGGCCCTCGATGCCGAGAGATTCCTGGCCGCATCCGAATAACGCACGTCCCTGATTCGAGCAGAGCCCCCGTTTCACCCGTACTCTCTAGACCACACAGAAGGAGAAAGCCATGGGAGCAACCAAGAAGGTCACCGACGCGAGCTTCGCCGATGACGTCCTGATGAGCACGAAGCCTGTCGTCGTCGACTTCTGGGCCGAGTGGTGCGGCCCCTGCAAGATGGTCGCCCCTATTCTCGAGGAAATCGCAGCCGAGAACGATGGCATCACCATCGCGAAGATGAACGTCGACGAGAACCCGGCAACCCCGGCCTCCTACGGCATCACGAGCATCCCGACCCTGCATATCTTCCAGGGCGGCCAGATCGTGAAGTCGATCATCGGCGCGAAGCCGAAGGCCGCACTCCTCGCGGATCTCGCTCCGTACCTGTAGTGCTTCTCCGCCTTGGGTCTACCGGGGCGGCCGTCGCGGAGGTGCGCGCACGGCTCGCGCACCTGGGACTCCTCAGCGACACCGATCACAGTGATGTGTTCGATGACGACTGCGATGTCGCAGTTCGCACATTCCAGCAAGAGCGTGGTCTGACGTCTGACGGAATCGTGGGGCCTGACACGTTCCGGCGTCTCGATGAGGCGCGATGGCAGCTCGGCGATCGAGTGCTGCAATTCGTGCCCGGCACCATGATGCGCGGGGATGACGTAGCCGAGTTGCAGCGTCGACTCAACCAACTTGGTTTTGACTCCGGCCGCGCCGATGGGATGTTCGGCCCTCACACCGACTCCGCCGTCAGGGAATTCCAGCGCGGCTGTGGCGTGAACCCCGATGGCATCTGCGGCCCCGATAGCTTCCATGCCTTCGAGCGCCTGGTGCGAGCGGTGAGCGGCGGAAACTCGGCGACCTTGCGCGAGCACGTGACCCTCGCTGATCTTCGAAGCGGTATCGCTGACAAGGTGATCGTGATTGATCCGGGTACGGAGCCTGCCGGTGATCTCTGCCAGGCCGTGGCGGTGCGAGTCGAGGGTCGTCTCGCGGCACTGGGTACTCAGGTGCTGCTCACTCATGGTGCGGTCGCGTCAACTCTGAGCAGTGAGCACGATCGCGCTGACTTCGCCAACCGCGTGCAGGCCGATCTGGTGATCGCGATTCATGTCGACAGTGCCATCAGTGCGCGACCGAATGGCCTGGCGACCTTCTACTTCGGCGATCCGCACGGTGGCGTGCACTCCACTGGCGGTCGCGCACTCGCCGAGCGCATTCACGAGGAGCTTCTCTCCCAGACCGCACTGCTCGACTGCAGATCGCATCCGCGCACCTGGGATTTGCTGCGCATGACCCGCATGCCAGCTGTGCGCATCGACCTCGGCTACGCCTCGAATTCGGGTGACGCCGCACTGCACGCTGACGCGGCATTCATCGACGCGGCCTCCGAGGCAATCGCGCGCGCCCTCAGTGCGTTCTGCGCTCCTGGGTAGAAGTGGCACCATTGGTGCCATGCCCCGTCGCGCCCTGAACATTCTCGTTGCCGCACTTGTTTCTCTCGCTGCCCTGTTCGGGTTGGCGCCTGCTGCGCAAGCTGGTGGCGGGACTCTTACCTGGGTGGCACGTACTCCCGCGGAAGCGGCCATCTGGGACGGCATCGCGTACGGAAACGGCACCTTCGTTGCGGTCTCCTATCCGACATCGGGAGCGACGTCAGTAATGACCAGCCCCAACGGAGTGACCTGGACGTCCCGGAACCCCTCGAGCGTGGGCCAATTTAGGGACGTCGCTTTCGGGAACAATCTCTTCGTCGCGGTCGGAAAGACCGGAGCCGTGATGACGAGCCCCGACGGAATCACCTGGACCGCGCGCACCTCGGGGACAATCGACAACTACTACTCGGTGACGTATGGCGGCGGGCTGTACGTAGCCGTCGGTGGATCAGGAAACAAAATCCTGACGAGCAGCGACGGCAGCAACTGGACTACTCGCAACCAGGGAGGCACGAGCAACCTGCGCGGGGTTGCGTACGGCAATGGCGTATATGTCGCAGTCGGGACAAACAGTGGCACGCAGCAGGCGCTGTGGAGCGCGGACGGAACCACGTGGAATGTTGCCGGCGCTGTTGATGCGAACGACTGGTACGACGTCACCTTCGGGAACGGTCAATTCGTCGCAGTCTCCTCCGACGGAGCGAGCCATGTCATGACCAGCGCGGACGGAGTGACGTGGAATGCGCGGCAGGCCTCGTCCTCTGCCGAATGGCGTTCCGTCGCTTACGGAAACGGG
>JBPCSY010000051.1:0-21679 GCA_051006695.1 Candidatus Nanopelagicales bacterium | reverse complement strand
GCGCATGCTGGGGCGGCACTTCTCGCACTCGTCGTTGCCGTGGCCCTTCAAGTGGGCGTCAATTACTCGAATGACTACAGCGACGGCATTCGCGGCACCGACGAGGTGCGCGTGGGTCCGGTGCGACTGGTCGGCCAGGGCCTGGCCCCGGCCGCGCAGGTCAAGCGCGCCGCGATTCTCAGCTTCCTCGTGGCCATGCTCGCCGGCCTTGGGCTCGTGCTCATCACGCAGAAGTGGTGGCTGATCCTCGTGGGTCTCGCCTGCGTTGCAGCCGCCTGGCTCTACACCGGCGGCAAGCACCCCTACGGCTACCTCGGCCTCGGAGAGATCTTCGTATTCGTGTTCTTCGGTCTCGTGCCTGTCGTCGGCACGTTCTACGTGCAGGCACTCACCGTGACAACGAACTCGATCATCGCGGCCTGCGGAGTGGGCTTCCTGTCCTGCGCGATCCTGGTGACCAATAACTTGCGTGACATTCCCGGTGACATTCAGAGCGAGAAGCGCACCCTGGCCGTTCGACTGGGCGCCGCGCGCACTCGAGGCCTCTATCTTTTGCTGGTCATCGGCGCGGCCGCATGTGTCGTGATTCTCGCGATCACCTATTCGAAGTCCGCCGTGCTGGCGCTCGCAGCCTTCGCACTCGCCGTGACCCCCACGCGCATCGTGATGTCAGGAGCGGAGGGCCGCGATCTGATCCCGGCGCTGAAGGGCACGGGAGTCCTGCTGCTGGTCTACGGCATCGTGCTCGGCTTTGCCTTGACTCTCGAATGATTCCCTTGGCTCTCGACTACATGCCCTGGCCCTCGACTAGTCGACGTCCTCAGCGCGGGTCGAAGCATCAATCCGAGCATTCATGCGCCTGAAGAACGAGCTCAGGGCGATGCTCATCGCATCGCGCTGGCCGTTGAGCACGATGATGCTGACAGCGCCAGAGATCAAGATCGCGAAGGCAGCGGCGAAGAGCCCGGTAATCGGCGTCACGACCTCGATCAGGACCCAGGCACCGGCGAACATGATCAAGCGCAGCGCGGTATAGAGAACGACCGACCATGCCGAACGAGTACTGGCGCTCATGAGAACACCGTACGCGCCCTGCCGATATCCTGTGGTGACAGGGAGGCCCACATGCTTCGGGTAGTGCTCATCATCATCTTGCTCGGCGTCTATATCGCGTCGATCATCGATGTCATCCGCACGCCCTCACGAGAGTCGCGAAAACTGCCGGTGTTCGTCTGGCTGCTCATCGTGATCGTGCTCCCCGTGCTCGGTGGAGTCATCTGGTGGCTCCTTGGTCGCGTTTGGCCTGACCGAGGACGAAATCGCAAGACCATCGCCTCACCCGACGATGATGCCCGCTTCCTGCGCCAGCTCGACGAGGAAGCGTGGAAGCGCAAGATGCGCGAGCGTCGCAAGGAGAGCTCACCGGACGATGACGGCTCCCCCGCACCTGCCGAGAGCTAGAGACGGCACACTCGGCGACTAGACGCCGGAGTACGAGTGCAGGCTGTTGATGAAGAGGTTGACGCCGAAGTAATTGGCGAGGAATGTCGACCAGCCGATGATCGCGATCCACGAGGCCCTGTTGCCGCGCCAGCCGACAGTGCTGCGCGCATGCAGATAGGCGGCGAAGACCACCCAGGTGATGAAGGCCCAGGTCTCCTTGGGATCCCAGCCCCAGTAACGACCCCAGGCGTTCTCGGCCCAGATCGCGCCGGCGATGACGGCGAAGGTCCACAGCGGGAAGGTGAACGCAATGACCCGATTGGCCATGATCTGCAGTCGCACCTGCGAGGGCATGCGGGCCGTCAGCCCGGTGACCTCGACACCGGCTGCCTTGCGCTCGGCGTGACCGCGCAGCAAGGCGAGGGCCGATACCGCCGCCGCGAGGGTGAAGGCTCCTGAGCAGATGATGGCGGCTGAGACATGGATGACCAGCCAATACGACTTGAGCGCAGGTACGAGCTGGGCAGCCTCGGTGTACAGCACGGTGACAGCGAGGCCGAGGGTGAGAAGTGCCGGGATGACAATGAAGATGCCCAGCCACCGGACATCGCGCTTGAGCGAGAAGCCGAGGAACACGACGAGGATGCCGAGCGCAGCCGTGATCGAGAACTCGTACATGTTGCCCCACGGCACTCGACCGGCCCACACGCCACGAAGTACGACACCGGCGAGCAGGAAAGCCGTACCCAGCCAGGTCAGGGACATGGCAATGTTCGCCGTGCGACGACCCGGGATGATCGGGTCGACAACTTCGGTGCGCGTGATGACCGCCGCGCCGCCCTCGCTCTCGATCACCTCACTCTGAGTGACCTCGGCCGACGTTGCGACGGAAATCTTGCGACGACCCGCGGCGTAGGAGAATGCGAAGAAGACCATCGCGAGCGTGAGCGCGAGCATCGATGCATAGATCGCACTGTTGCTGGTCTGGGCGAGCTCTGCGGGGCTCATGGATTCTCCTTGCCGACTGCTGCTTCAGTGATCATTTGGATGTCTGCACTCACATCGCCACCCTCGGCGCGATTGAGACCGGCGATCTCCACCACCGTACTGCCATCGGCGCCGGTGCTCACCTTCAGCCAGACGCGGCGGCGTCGCACGAAGAGGGAGAGCATCAGGCCGGTGAGGGCGAGCGCGGACGCGATGAGGGCGAGTTCCTTGCCGGGATCGAAGGCAATCTGGAAGGACGCCCAGCGCTCGTAACCCACGAGAGAGATCGAGCCCGCGCCATTGGGCAGGGTCCAGGTCTGGCCCGGCAGGAGCGCGGGCACTCGACCCAACTGGGTCATGGACGTCTTGTCGAGTTTGTAGACGCTCTGCGGGACACCGGAGTCCATGCCCGGGTCGCCTGTCCAGGCGGCGAGGTAACTAGCAGGGAAGTCAGGCGCGGGGAAGGCCGAGACAATCGACCCCGGCTGCAGTGTCGGGTAGAACACGACATCGAATCCAAGCTGCGGACTCGCGTCGGGCAGCTTGATGACTCCGGTCGACGTGAAATTGCCGTCCTGCGGAAGGGTCACCACCGTGTCGTCGTAGACGATCTCACCCGTCGAGTCGCGCACCACAAAACGGGGTGCGTAACCGTGGCCGACCAGGAACACCTTCGCCCCGTCGACCTCGAGCGGGTAGTTCACCTCGATCCGGGCGTCCTCGGGCACCGCATCGGGGCTGGCCTTGTAAGCCACATCCGACTCGAATAGCTTGGGCGATCCGCGCTGCGCCACCGATCTGTCGAATTCCACGCGGAAGTCAGTGAGAGTGAAGCTGAACGGAGGGAGCTTGGCGGGATCGGCGAATCGGCCGCCACCCCAGACGTCGTACTGGGTGAGGGTGTCGGAGAAGCCGTCGCCGTTCTTGACGATGACATTGCCCTTCCAGCCGAAGAGCCCGCCGATCGCCACGCCGACGAGGATGAAGATCAGGGCGAGATGGAACAGCAGATTTCCTGTCTCGCGGAGGTACCCCTTCTCGGCACTGACCCATGGCGTGCCGTCGGTCTCGCCACGCAGCACATGCCACCGGCGCGCGCGCAGGTACTCCGCTGCTCGATCGACAGTGGCGGCATCGGCACCCTTGAGCACCGCATGCGACTGCATCCTGGACAGGTTGCGGGGTGCCGCAGGCGGCGGTGTGCGCATGGCACGCCAATGTGTGGCTGCCCGCGGGAGAACGCAGCCGATGAGCGAGATGAAGAGCAGGATGTAGATCGCCGAGAACCACGGCGAGGAGTACACCTCGAAGAAGCCGAGACGATCGAGGATCGGACCCCAGGTCGGCGAATCGGCGATCCACTCCTTCGTCTTGAGTGGATTCGTTCCGCGCTGCGGGAAGATCGAGCCGGGAATGCTCGCCACGGCGAGCAGGAACAGCAGGATTAGCGCTGTGCGCATGCTCGTGAACTGGCGCCAGATCCAGCGGAACCAGCCGCCGGTGCTCAGCGGGGGCAGTTGCTCGCTCATAGTGCGGTCTCGAATGCGGGCAGGCTCACGCGCAGCCAGATGGTGAAGTCATTCCAGATCCCGGTCAGCATGAGTACGCCCAGAATAAGCAGGAGTGCGCCGCCCACGCGCATCACGATCGCATAGTGCGCCTTCACCCAGCCGATCGCTCGCATGGAGCGACTGAAGGCGAGACCGAGCAGAACGAAGGGAAGCCCCAGCCCGAGGCAGTAGACGAAGGACAGCAGTGCGCCGCGGGCCGCACTGGCCTCGGTGAACGCCAGGCTCTGCACGGCGGCGAGTGTCGGGCCGATGCACGGGCTCCAGCCGAGGCCGAAGACGAGGCCGAGAAGCGGCGCACCTGCCACGCCCCACCGGGGGATCATGTGCACGCGTCGCTCACGCTGGAGTGCGGGAATCAAGCCCATGAACGCGAGACCCATCACGATGAGTAGTACGCCCAGCACGCGGTCGATTACCGTCTGGTACTCCAGAAGCCGTGCACCGATGCTGCCGAACAGCACGCCGTAGGAAACGAAGACGACGCTGAAGCCGAGGACGAAGAGGATGCTGCCGAGCAGCACGCGTCCGCGAGCACGCCCCTGCTCTCCCAGCTCGGCACCGGTGAGACCGGTGACATAGGAGATGTAGCCCGGAGCGAGGGGCAAGACACAGGGACTCACAAAGGCGATGATGCCCGCGAGGAACGCAATCGGCAGCGCGAGCAGCAGCGAGCCCGAGGTGACGACGTCAGTCACCGGAGCTCGCCGTGGTCGAGCGGGCAGCGTCGATCATGCCGAGAAGCGTCGACTCACTGACCTTCCCCAGCGCGCGTGCGGCAACGCGTCCCTGGGAGTCGATGACGATGGTCGACGGGATTGCCTGCGGCGGCAGCGTGTCGCTGAATCGCAGCTGCAATGCCCCGTCACGATCGATGACATTCGGATACGTGATGCCGAACTTTCGAATGAAAGACATCGCTGCAGGATCTGAGTCGCGAGTATCGAGACCGACGAACGCGACGTTGTTACCCTGCTCCGCCTGCCACACCTTCTCCAGAATCGGGGCCTCAGCGCGGCACGGTGCGCACCACGAGGCCCACACATTGAGGATCGTGGTCTTGCCCCGAAGATCGGCGAGGCTGAACTCCTTGCCATCCAGGGTCGTGCCCGTGATGTCAGGCGCAGGCTTGCGCTGCGATTCGTCGATCACGACCAGGGATCCGTCGCCGGCCACGAATCCGGAACCTGTCTCAGAGGCCGAGGTTCCGCACGCGGTAAGCACGAGCAGGGCAATGCCCGCGACGATCACGGGCAGTGCGCGGCTGCGGGACATCTAAGCTCCGGCGATCTTGCTTGCCTTGACGAGCAGGTCGCGCGAAGGCTCGGTGTAGGAGATCGCGACTAGGTCATCATCTGAGTACTCGAGCGACGTGATCGAGGCTAGCGTGCACTGTCGACTGCGCGGGTCGTGCCACAGGCGACGCTCCTCCGCCGCCAGGCGAGCGATCCAGATCGGCAGTTGGTGACTGACGAGCACTGCCTCGTGCCCTCGAGCCTGCTCACGCGCCGCATCGATTCCGGCGTGCATGCGAGCCGCCACCACGTCGTAGGGCTCGCCCCACGACGGCTTGAACGGGTTCCAGAGATGACGCCAGGTGCGCGGCTGCTTGAGGACGCCGTCACCGACACTCACCCGCTGGCCCTCGAAGATGTTCTCGGCCTCGATGAGGTTCACGTCGATGCCGATCTCGAGACCGTGCGTCGCAGCCATCGGTGCCGCCGTCTGCTGCGCACGCTCCATCGGCGAGGAGATCACCGCGGCGATGTCGTGGCCGGCAAGTGCCGTCGCGGCACGGCCGGCCATCTCATGTCCGAGGTCGGACAGCACGTAGCCGGGCAGGCGACCATAGAGCACGCCTTCGGGATTGAAGACTTCTCCGTGCCGCAGCAGGTGCACGACGGTGCGGGTCATTACGTGACCTTGCGACGCGCCGCCGGACGACGACGACTCGGACGCCACGTGCCCTCACCGGACTCGAGGGCGGCAGCACGCAGGATTTCGCCATGAGCAGCGAGTGCTTCGACGAGTGCATGCGTGGTGCTCGTATCGGCCATCACGTCGACACGCAGTCCATGCTCCTCGGCTGTCTTCGCAGTCTGCGGGCCGATGCACGCGACAACAGTCGAGTGGTGCGGCTTGCCGGCGATGCCTACCAGGTTCCGGACCGTGCTGCTCGAGGTGAACAGGACAGCGTCGAAGCCACCGGTCTTAATGGCCTCGCGGGTCTCGGCGGGCGGGGGGGCAGCGCGAACGGTGCGGTACGCGGTGACGTCCTCGACCTCCCACCCGAGTTCACTGAGGCCGGCGACCAAGGTGTCGGTCGCGATATCGGCGCGCGGCAGGAAGACGCGATTGATCGGATCGGTGAGCGAATCGTATGGCGGCCATTCCTCGAGCAGTGCGCTCGTGGTCTGATCGGTCGGCGGGATGAGATCAGGGCGCACGCCGAATTCGATGAGGGCCTCAACGGTAGCGTCGCCGACCGCGGCGACCTTCAGGCCGGCAAATGAGCGGGCATCGAGGCCATATTCCTGCAGCTTCTCTCGAATCGCGCGCACCGCGTTGACCGAGGTGAAGCCGATCCACTCGAAGCGACCGGAGACGAGGCCATGAATCGCGCGATCGATCTGCTGCGGCGTACGGGGCGGCTCGACCGAGATCGTGGCGACCTCCATCGGCACTGCGCCGTGGCGACGGAGCATCGACATGATCGGCGAGGCGTTCTCCTGAGTGCGGGGAATCAGCACGCGCCAGCCGAATAGCGCCTTGACCTCGAACCAGTCGAGCTTGTCGCGCTGGGCGACAACCTCGCCGACGACGACAACGCCGGGGCCGGCCTGCTTGGCCGACTTCACGATCGCAGCGATGTCGCCCAGCGTGCCGACGATCGTGCGCTGGTCGACGGTGGTGCCGCGACGGGTGATCGCGATCGGGGTGCGGGGATCAGCCTCGGCGCCGAGCAACTTCGCCGCGATCTCGACAGCCTGATCGGCTCCCTCGAGGAATACGTGCGTCACGCGCGGATTGATGAGCTCGGCCCAGATGAGTTCGGTGTCGTTCGCATCGATGACGCGAATCTGGCGAGTGCGGCCTCCGGTCAGGCCGAAGCCTGCATAGGCCGGCACGCCGGTGATGTCGCTGACGCCCGGGGCCACCTCGAAGACAACCTTGGCCTTGCGCAGTGCGCCGGCCTCGTGCAGCAGGGTGCCGTCGACCACGGGATCGCCCGCGATGAGGCGCACGGTGCGCTTGCCCTCCTTCGCCGCATCGATGACGATCTTCGCGCGCTCGGCATGCTCGAGCGGAAGTCCGCTGGCGCTGACGGCAATGATGACCTCGGCCTCGGGAGAGGCGTGCACCGCAGCGACCTCGGCTGCATCGGCGTCGACGACGATGTACTCGGCATCGCGCAGTAATGCCGCAGCGCGAAGCGTGAGCAGATCGGGATCACCCGGACCGGCGGCAACGAGCGCAACCGGACCGTTGGGCTTCTTGCGGGCCTTCGTCGTGGTCACCGTGGTGTCTCCTGACGTTGATGTCTTCTGAGTGATTCGTGGGCTCATGCGTGCAGTGCTTCCTCGTAGCCTCGCGGCGTGTGCGGATAGCCGACGGGCGAGTTCGCCTGGCCTGGGGCAGGCGGCTCCTCGCCGCGGCGTTGCTCGTGGAAGGCCAGGATCTGGAGCTCGACTGCGAGGTCGACCTTGCGCACCTCGACGTCCTCGGGAACCGCGAGAACGACCGGGGCGAAGTTGAGGATGCTCCGAATTCCGGAGGCCACGAGTCGATCGCAGACATCCTGCGCGACCTCGCCCGGTGTCGCGATGACACCGATGGCCGCGTGACGATCGCTCACGACAGACTCGAGATCTGATAGCGGCGAGACGAGCAGTGACTGCTCGCCGACACGAATCATGGTGCCCACGACATCCGGGTGAGTGTCGACGATGCCGACAACCTCAAAGCCGCGCGAGGCGAATCCGCGGTAGGCGACGAGCGCATTGCCGAGGTTGCCGAGACCGACGATGACGACGCCCCACGGAATGCTCAGGCCGAGCTCACGACTGATGTGGTAGCTCAGGTAGGCGACGTCGTATCCGACACCGCGAGTGCCGTAAGAGCCCAGGTGGGAGAGATCCTTGCGAAGTTTCGCGGGAGTCACGCCGCAATTGCGGGCGAGTTCATCCGAGGACACCGTGGTGATGCCTGAGTCACTGAGTGACTTCAGCACGCGGTGGTAGATCGGCAGACGGGCAACCGTGGCATCGGGAATACCGCGCGTCCGGGCTGCGGACAGCGACGAGGCGGAAGTCGACACGGGGCTCCAGTGCGGAAGGGATGAGCGCCTGGTGATGGGGAAGCTCGGTCCCAAGGTTAGAGAGATGTGCACGAAGGCACAAAGTTGAGCGGTCGATTACGTCCGATTATCGGATAATATGCGGCGGAGGCGCTCCTCGTCGACAGTCCAGAAATCCACCGTGCGCCCCTCGACCTGCACGACCGGGATCTTCTCCCAGAACTCGTCATAGAGGACCGGGTCTTCAAGGATCGAGACTTCCTCCCAGGCCAGGCCGAGGTCGCCGCATACCCGGGTCAGCACTGCCCGGGCGTCGTGGCACAGATGGCAGTCAGGCTTGCCGATCAAGGTGATGCGCACTCAGGGTCCGCTCGGCCCGGGATTGTCGACATCTCCGTGAACATCTCCGTGAACATCTCCGTGAACATCGCCGTAGACATCTCGCAGCCGACCCTTGGCCACCTTGCCGGCAGCCGAGTGCGGAAGGGAGTCAACGATGCGAATCACCGACGGTGTCTTGAATCGAGCCAGCCGAGTCGAGCAATACGCCAGGACGTCATCCGCGGAGAGTGACGTGCGTGGTACGACGAGTGCGAGCACGCCTTCGCCCGTCACGTCATCGGGAATGCCGAGCACGGCCACTTCCGCGACCTCCGGCATGGACTCAATGACCACCTCGATCTCGCGCGGGTAGACATTGAAGCCGTTGACCAGGATGACCTCGCGTCGGCGATCGACCAGGTGCAGTGCGCCATCGGCGTCGGCGTAGGCGATGTCGCCGGAGCGGAACCAGCCGTGCGCATCCGGCCCACCGGCGCCATCAGGCCAGTAGCCGCGGAAGACCGAGGCACCGCGCACCCACACCTCACCCGGGTCGCCGTCGTCGACATCTTGCCCCGATTCATCGACGAGCCGGACCTCGACTCCAGGCACGGTCAGGCCGACCGACCCTGCACGCGGATGTCCATCGACAAGCGTGGTCGCAACGACCGGTGCGCACTCGGTCATGCCATAGCCCTCGAATACCTGCTTGCCGGTCAACTCGGCGAATGACTCGAACACCGCGGGCGGAAGCGGCGCACCACCGCTGGAGAGCAGACGCACTCCCGAGATGGACTCGCGAAGACCGGGAACTCGCAGCCACGCCTGGTACATCGCCGGCGCTCCAGCGATCGTGGTGATCGACTCTGCTGTCACCAACCGCAGCGAGTCGACGGGGTCGAAGCGGTCGACAATCACGAGCGTGGCACCGGCAGCAACGGAAAGGTTCAGGACGGTATTGAGGCCGTATACGTGGAACATCGGAAGAACGGCGAGCACCACATCACCCTGGTGCACGGCAGCAGGCGAGTCGAGTGACAGCAATGACTCGGTGTTCGCACGGAGTGCACCATGCGTGAGCATCGCGCCCTTCGGACGACCACTGGTGCCCGCAGTGAAGAGAAGCAGGGCCAGCGCATCACCGGAGGTCGAGACCTCGGCAAGCTCGGCAGTGGTGTCGGCAATCTCCTGCCAGGCCGGCGAGCCGACGAGCACGACCTCGCACGAGTGCACGGCGTCGACGGCGTCGCTGGCCACCGAGACCGTGTGGGTCGATGCGAGGAGAAGTCGCACACCTGCATCGGAGATGAGCACGGCAATCTCGGGAGCCGTGTAGGCGGGGTTCATCGGGACGACGCACAAGCCCGCACGCAATGCGCCGTAGAAGGCAACGACGTAGTCAGAACTGTTGCCGAGCAGGAGACCGACGCGATCACCGGCATGCAGGCCATGGCGCACCAGGCCCGCCGCGAACTGAGTCACGCGCGAATCGAGCTCGGCCCAGGTCAGGCGAGTAGTGCCGTCGACGAGGGCGCATCCCTGGGGATCGCGTACCGCAGACTCGCGGAGGTATTCGGAGATATTGGCATTGCCGCGGGGATGTCCGAGCACGGTTACTCCTTTAATCCTCCTGAGCATGCGGGCAACTGATGTCCCCGACGTCAGTTTGTCACAGTCCCCGCCTCTATCAGGGACGTGACTGGGTAGCCTGGACAGCATGACCAGCGAGGGCGGAGTTCTCGGCTCGTATCGCCGAGCCGGGCAGGCCTCGGCTGCTGCGGCGAATCTCGAATCAGCTCACCTGAGCGCGCCCGGAGCGAACTCCGCCGCATTCTTCGATGTCGATAACACCATCATGCGCGGCTCGAGCCTGTTCCATATTGCGCTCGGCCTGGCACGTCGCAACTACTTCAGCTCAACGGAGATCGCGGGCTTTGCGGTCAAGCAGGTCAAGTTCGTGATGACCGGCTCGGAGGATCTCGAGGACATGGCCTCAGCCACCGAGGCCGGGCTCTCGTTCATTCAAGGACGCAGTGTCAACGAGCTCGTTGAACTGGGCGAGGAGATCTTCGACGAGATCCTCATCGACAAGCTGATCCCGGGAACGCTGGCCCTCGCCCAGGCGCATCTCGATGCAGGACAGCAGGTGTGGCTCGTCACTGCTACTCCCGTCGAGCTCGCCACGCTCATCGCGACTCGTCTCGGGCTGACCGGAGCACTCGGCACGGTGTCGGAGATCGAGGACGGCATCTACACGGGTCATCTCGATGGCGCACCGCTGCACGGACTCGCCAAGGCTGAGGCCATCCGCGCGCTCGCGCAGCGCGAGGGCTTCGATCTCGCCGAGTGCTCCGCCTACTCGGACTCGTCCAATGACATTCCGATGCTCAGCGCAGTCGGAAATCCGGTGGCCGTGAACCCGGACTCCTCGCTGCGCGACCACGCCCGCGAGAACAACTGGCCTATTCGTGACTTCCGCAAGCGCGAGCAGTTCAAGCAGTTCATCATTCCCGCCGCCTCCGGTGTCGGCGGTTACGCGGCCGGGGTTGGTGCGGGCCTGGTTCTCGGCTATCTCATCGGTCGCGCGCGCAAGCGCTGATCAGCCGAAGACTCACCTACGGCTCCGGCTGTGCGGGGCTCGCGTCGCTCACTCCTCAGCCGAAGACTGAATTGCGCTTCACCAGCAGGTCGTAGATCGTCGTCTGGATCGTCTCGCGCACCTGATCGGTCAGGTTGAACACCAGCATCGGATCATCGGCCGCGTTCTCCGGGTAGTCGTCGGTGGGAATCGGCTCGCAGAAGTGAATCATCCACTTACTCGGCAGCGGCACGAGGCCGAGCGGCCCCAGCCAGGGGAAGGTCGGAGTGATCGGGAAATACGGGAAGCCCAGCATCCGAGCCAGGCCCTTGGCGTTGCCGATCATCGGGTAGGTCTCCTCTGCCCCGATGACCGCCGTCGGGATGATCGGAGTGCGGGTGCGCAATGCTGCGGCGACGAAGCCACCGCGACCGAATCGCTGCAGCTTGTAGCGCTCGCTGAACGGCTTGCCCGTTCCCTTGAAACCCTCGGGCCACACGCCGACGATCTCGCCGGAGGTCAGCAGCCGCTCGGCATCAGGCTGGCAGGCCAGCGTGTGCCCGGCCTTGCGGGCGAGCTCGCCGACGAAGGGAGTCTCGAAGACGAGGTTGGCCGCGAGCATGCGCAGGTGGCGGCGGGCGGGGTGATCGTCGAGTAGGGCCACCTGGGTCATCAGCGCGTCGAGGGCGATGGTGCCCGAGTGATTTCCCACCACGAGCGCACCGCCGACATCGGGCACGTTCTCCATGCCGCTGGTCTCGACTCGGAACCACTTTCGGTAGAGCGGTCGCAGCGCCTGCATCAGCACCTTGTCAGTGAGCTCAGGATCGAAGCCGAAGTCATCGATCTCGTAGTTGCCCGAGAGCCGATCGGAGATGAACTGGCCGAGATCACGATCATCGACCACCTGACCGTCGTGAATGACCTCATGTGGCTGCGGCCCGGTATTTCCGACAAGTCGCGCGGCCTTCGATGGCGAGAGTGAGTCGTCAGGCATTGGGTACCTCCGGCAGGGCCGACTCATCGCGATGAGCGAAGTCGGAGAAGGCTTCCGTCGTGGAATAGGAGAGACGATGCTCAAAGGTTTCCGCGTAGGCGCTGGTGTCGAGGACGCGACCGTACGTCATGAAGCGGATCTGCTCCGGCGAGAAGTCGACCACGCCGGTGCGGCTGAGATTGCGGCCGATGGTCGAGAACATGAACTGCGGCACCGACAACTGCTTCTTCCCCATCCGGCGAATGGATTGCGACAGCGTGATGACCCCATCGCCGGCCACATTGAAGGTGCCGGGCTTGCGCGCATGCACGGCATGCTGCAAGGACTCGAGTCCGTCGTCCTCATGAATGAACTGAAGCCGGGCATCGAATCCCATGACCGTCGGGATCACCGGGAGCCCGTAGTAGGCGGTCATCGGAGTACGCACCACTGGGCCGATGAAGTTGGCGAAGCGCAGGGTGGTCACGCAGACGTCGGGGCGGCGCCTGGAGAAACTGCGAACGTAGCCCTCGACCTCGACCGAATCCTTTGCCCAGCCGGAGGTCGGGGTGTGACGAGGCTCGGTGTCCTCGGTGAACATCGCGGGATCCTTGGGACCGCATCCGTAGACGGATGCGGTCGACTTCACCACGAGGGAGCTGATGCTCGGAGTCTTCTGGCAGGCAGCGAGGAGTTGCATCGTGCCGATGACGTTGATCTCTTTCATCGCCGAGCGACCACCGGCCTGGCGGGGGGTTGCGAGAACTCCCATGTGCACGACTGTGTCGACCTCGGCCTCGCCGAGGACCTTGGCGATGACGGGACTGCGGATGTCGGCCCGCACGAAATCAACGCCAGGAAGGGCCATCCCGTGACGTGAACTCGTGGGGGCTACGACATCAACGCCGATGACCCGAGCAATACCCGGGTCGTCGGCGAGGAGGGCGGCCAGCCTGCCGCCGAGGTACCGGGAGACACCGGTCACCAGGACTATGCGCCCCACGAGACCTCCCCGGTAGTGCCTACTTCTTGTTGCGGCGCTGGACTCGAGTGCGACGCAGCAGCTTGCGGTGCTTCTTCTTAGCCATCCGCTTGCGGCGCTTCTTGATCACTGAGCCCATGAACAATCCTCACATGTATATCGGGTGATGAGATGTCATCACCTGCGTTCGTCCCAGAAGCCTATCTGGGGGTGGAGAGAGCCTTGAACTAGGCCGTCTCGATGAATGAATCGCGCAGGTAGTCGTGGACCGCCTGCTCCGGCACGCGGAACGATCGTCCGACGCGGACGGCAGGCAGGTCACCCCCATGGACCAGGCGGTACACGGTCATCTTCGACACGCGCATAACCGAGGCAACCTCGGCAACGGTCAGGAAGCGAACCTCTGAGAAGGCGCGCTCGGGGGTCGTGGACATTCTCACCGAACTTTCTGCATCGAATCGCACCTGGTTCCTCCGGTGAACGACGATTCAATGACGTGGCGGAAGACTAGTGTCTTGTGGTGCGACTGTGAAAGTTGATTGGGAAATTGATGAAGTTTCCCACGTGGGCAAAGTTAATTACAGTGACGTAATTCGCCGCACTCAACTGCTTGACAGTTCGATGCTCCGATCACGTGCAGCGATCATCGCCGCGATCACCGCATCACGAATTCCGGACTCGTCCATGCTCGCAATCGCTGCTGCAGTCGTGCCATTCGGTGAAGTGACATTCGCTCGCAGCACTGCGGGATCCTCATCACCCGCGGCCATCAACTCACCGGCACCGACGATGGTGTTCACGGCCATAAGACGCGCATCGGATGCAGACAGGCCCATCTCGACACCCGCGGCGATCATCGCCTCGGCGAGGTAGAACACGTACGCAGGGCCACTGCCGGACACCGCAGTGACGGCATCCTGCAGCACCTCCGGCACGCGCACGACAACGCCGACAGATGCCATCAGGCGAGCCGCAAGATCGAGATCAGCGGGAGTGCACGCAGTTCCCGCACTAAGACCCGCGACCCCGCGGTTGATCCGTGCAGGCGTATTCGGCATGACCCGCACAACCGCGGCACCGGGCAGGAGCTCCTCCATCACCGGGGTTGGAATACCCGCGGCGATCGAGATCACCAATGCGCCGGCGCGAAGGGACGGGGCTAGTTCGGCCAGCATCCCGCGGAAATCCTGTGGCTTCACGGCGAGCACGACCACATCTGCATCGCTGACGGCGTCGGACATGGGGGCAATCCGCACGCCGAGCCGATCGGCGAGCTCCGCCGCCCGCTCCGGACGCTTTTCCGCGACTGTGACACTCGGAGTCGGATCCAGGCGCGCGAGGAAGCCGGCGGCGAGGGTCTCGCCCATGACACCGCCGCCCAGGATCGCGATGCGCAGTGCGGTGTCAGTCATTGGTCTCCCTCATCTCGAACGCAATGGCAATGCGCACTTTCTCCCCCGCATCCCGCAGGGCACGCTGCCTATTGTCGCCTCGCCCGAGGGGCAGGCAGAACTCATACTCGCCAGGTGAACGTCCGAGTCGAAGTGCCAGGGCCTGGAGGATCTCGATCAGGCGATCATCGCAAGTTGCGAACGAGGGCGACGGGGATTCGCGCAGCAGCGCCTTCGCGCATCGCACGTACGCCTTGTCGACCTCGATGGACGAGGGATAGAAGTCGCGCTCCCCTCGGCGGGCCACGCCTGCCGAGAGCTGGATGCGCAGCTCCTGGGCGCTGCGGCACTCGGACTCTGTCTGGCGGCGAGCCGCCGAGCGAGCAAGCGCTGCGAGCCCGCGGAACGCGGCCAGCCGCGGGAGCAGGGCTGAGTCGAGGGCGCCCGCCTCTGTTCCGGTGAACACCCAGCCGAGGTCAGGGGTCATCGCCCACGTGGCATCAGCCATCGAGTTGACCGGCAAGCTGATCTGGCTCACTCCCTCGACGCCGGCCGCCTGCAGGGCAATGCTCGCGCGATGGAGCTGATCGGCACTGAGGTCGCCTTCGCTGCGCAGTTCGATCCAGTATCCCTCATCGGCCAGAGCCATCGCGACCTCGCAGGCCTGCTCCAGGGAACGAGCGCGCGTGAGGAAATCGAGCAGGCCCACTTAGCGGCGCCCGTTGAGCGGGCAGGTGGGGTCGAGGAGGTCCTGGATCAGCGGGCCATAGATGCGCACGATCTCGTCATCCGAGGCGGAGGCCAGCGGCTCGAGCCGGATGACATAACGCGTGGCAGCCAGGCCGGCCAGATGCGAGGAGATCAGCGAGACGCGCATGCGGGCGTCGGGCACACCGATCGCAGTAACCAGAGAGTCGACGAGCGAGAGGTGCATGAACTCCGCGAGAGTGCGCGCACTCTTCTCGATACGCGGCGATGCCTGCACGACACCGCCAACATCACTGCGCACGCGATCCTCGGACATCAAGGTCAGTGCGAGTCGCACGATGCGGTCACCCATGCCGTCGAGGCCTTGGGCGAAGAGCGCCGGAATGGCGTGAGCGGGGTTCACCGGCAACTGCATGGCCGCAGTAAAGAGCTGCTCCTTGTTGTCGAAGAGCGACTTCACGACAGCCGGTGCGACCCCAGCCGCCACCGCGACGGACTTCACCGTGGTGGAGGCGTAGCCGCGCGAGGCGAAGGCTAGGCGTGCGGCATCGAGAATCGGGCCGCGCGGATCCTTCACCATGCCTGCAGCGTACTAACGAAGGACGTCGAACGGCTGGCGCGCGAAGGCGAGCGCCTCGGCGAGGTCTGCCACGCGTTCCTCGCGAGTCGAGCAGCCGCGTGTCGAGACCTCGACGATGATCGCCCCCTCGAATCGTTCAGCAGCCAGGTGATCGAGTACCTCGGCCACGGGTTGGGTGCCTCGTCCGGGCACGAGATGCTCGTCGCGCGCGGAATCGGTGCCGTCGGCCAGATGGATATGCGACAAGCGACTGCCGAGATCATGCGCCATCAGCAGCGGATCAGTGCGAGAGACAGCTGTGTGCGAGAAATCGAGGGTCGTATGCGGGTAGTCGTCGTCGCGGACATCCCAACTGGGGGCATAGGCCGCGAGCTCGCGACTCGCCGCGCGCCACGGATACATGTTCTCGACGGCGAAGCGCACATCTGTCTCGTCAGACATCCGCTGAAGGCCGGTGACGAACTCGCGTGCGTACCCGCGCTGCCAGCGGAAGGGCGGGTGCACCACCACGGTGCCCGCACCGAGGAGCTCCGCGACATCCTTCGCGCGCCGCAGCTTGCCCCAGGGCTCAGTTCCCCACACCCGTTGCGTGACGAGCAGGCACGGAGCATGGATGGAGATCACCGGCACTTGATAGTGATCCACGAGTGCCCTCAGCGCCGAGGAATCCTGGCTGGTCGCGTCGGTGCCCACCATCACCTCGATACCGTCGTAGCCCAGGGCTGCGGCGATCTCGAACGCAGCCGCCGTCGACTCCGGAAAGACCGAGGAGGTCGAGAGGCCGACGAGGGGACGAGTCATCAGGCCCTGCGCCAGCGATCAGTGATCAGCACCGCGAACCACACCAGCACCGCACCGGCCAGGCCGCAGCTGATCGCGACGATCGTGTACTTCTCCGGCGCGAGGGTGAGAGCGAAGAAGTGCGAGAACCACGGGATGAACAGTGCGCCGAGGAACATCACGATCATCAGGCCGACGATGCCGAGTCGGATCCAGTTCAGCGGCCGAGCCGACTGCAGCAGCACGGCGGTCGTGACGATGAACAAGGTGACCGTCGCCGCGGTCTGCGCACTGCCGACAGGCTCGCCCACGCGAATGGCCCAGGTGTAGCTGAGCAAGGCGGCAGCAGCAGCGATCACGCCGGCCGGTACGGAGAAGAGCAGCACGCGGCGGAAGAAGCCCGGGCGAAAGCGCTCGGTGTTCGGCATGAGCGCGAGGAAGAAGCCGGGAATCCCGATCGTGAGCGCGCCGATCAGCGAGAGATGGCGCGGCAGGAAGGGAAACTCGATCGCGAAGATGCCGACCATGATCGAGATGATCATCGCGTAGAACGACTTGGTCAGGAAGACATCGGACACTCGCTCGATGTTGCCCAGGACTCGACGACCCTCGGCCACGACACTGGGCATGACCGACCAGCGATCCTCGAGCAGCACGAGCTGTGCGACGGCGCGCGTGGCTCCGCTACCCGATCCCATTGCGATGCCGAGATCGGCATTCTTCAGCGCGAGCACGTCGTTGACACCGTCGCCGGTCATGGCGACGGTCGATCCGCGCGAGTGAAGTGCGTCAACCATGGCCTGCTTCTGCAGTGGCGTGACTCGACCGAACACCGACTGGGTCTGCATCACCTCCGCCATGCCCTCGATATCTGCAGGCAACTCGCGTGCGTCATAGGGATGATCCGCGCCGGGAACTCCGGCCTCGCGTGCGATGGCACCCACCGTCGCGGCGTTGTCACCTGAGATCACGTTGACATGCACTCCCTGCGAGAGGAAGTAGGCGACCGTCTCGGCCGCATCCGACCGAAGTCGCTGATCGATGACCACGAGCGCTGCCGGCGTGATCATGCCCGGGCCCGTCTCCGCGGAGGGCTCACCAGCCGAGCGGGCGAGCAGAAGCACACGCGCACCGTCAGATGAGATGTCATCGGCACGAGCGCGAAGCGGATCACTGTCGGGCAGCAGCATCTCGGGAGCACCGATCACCCAGGCACCGTGATCGGCAAAGGTCGCCGATGACCACTTGCGCGCACTCGAGAACGGAACGGTGGCCGTGCAATGCCAGCCGACCACGGGGTACTGCGCCGCGATGGCCTGCAGGGTTGGATTGGGATTCGACTCCGCTGAGGCCATGGACCCCAGCGCATCGGCGATCGGAGCCATGTTGTCGAGGGTGACGACCTCGCGCACCCGCATGCCCGGCTCGGTCAGGGTGCCGGTCTTGTCGACGCAGATGGTGTCGACGCGAGCCAGCACCTCGACTGCCGGCATGTCCTGGACAAGCACCTTCTTCCCCGCAAGGCGGATGACCGCAATCGCCATCGCGATGCTGGTGAGAAGCACCAGGCCCTCGGGCACCATCGTGACGATGCCCGCGATAGTGCCGCGAATCGCAGCATCGAAGGGGATCTGCGCTCGGAACACCTGCGAGATGAAGAGAAGCAGGCCGACGGGCAGCAGCATGTACGACAGGATCCGGATGAATCGATTGATCGCATCGCGCAGCTCGGAGTTCGTCAGGTGGAACTGCTTGGCCTGCTCGGTGAGCCCGGCCGCGAAGGAGTCGCGGCCGATGCGCGTGGCCTGGTAGGCGCCTGACCCTGCAACGACGAAGGAACCCGACATCGCCTGGTCGCCGGCCGACTTGTCGACCGGATCTGCTTCGCCGGTGAGCAGGCTCTCGTCGATCTCGAGGCCATCGGAGGCAAGCACGATGCCGTCGACGACGAGCTGATCACCCGTTGACAGAAGGATGACGTCATCAAGAACGATCTCGGCCGAGCTGACCTCGATCTCGATGCCATCGCGTCGGACTGTCGGCTTGGCCTCGCCGAGCACGGCGAGCTTCGCGAGGGTCCGAGATGCCCGGTACTCCTGCACGATGCCGATCGCGGTGTTCGCGACGATCACGATGCCGAAGAGGGAATCCTGGAACGGGGCAACCAGCAGCATGATCACCCACATAGTGCCGATCAGGCCGTTGAACCAGGTGAACGTATTCGCTCGGATGATGCTGCCGAGACTGCGACTGCTCGCTTCGGGAGCCACGTTGACCTGGCCCGCAGCGATGCGATCGGCAACCTCGTCAGAGGTGAGGCCGAGCGCCGGATCGGTCATGTAGGCAGGGTATCCATGCGATGCAGGATCACGCCCTCCCGGAGGGCCCATGGGCAGATGACCAGTTCGTAAATATCGAGCAGATCCATCGCCGCCTCGGCCACGATCGCCCCGGCCACCAGTTGCTCGGAGCGCCCTTCGGAGACGCCAGGGAGCCTGCTGCGCTCGGCAGCGGTCATCTCCGCGAGCTTCGGAACCCACAGCTGGAGGTCGGCGAGGGTCAGCGAGCGCGGCGCGTACATGCCGTCTGCAGACGGCGCCGCTCCCGTCATGCGGGCGAGCTGCTTGAAGGTCTTGGAGCTGGCCACGGCGATGCGCGGCTCACCGACGCGGCGCAGCCGACCGGCGACCTCGGCGATGGTGGCGCGCGCATACCGTCGAGCCTCGCGCAGGGAATCCGAGGTAGGCGGGTCGCCGATCAGGTGCGAGCGGGTCAGGCGGCCGGCACCGAGCGGCACTGACACTGCGACATCAGGTTCCTCATCTGTGCCGGAGGCGAGCTCCAGGGATCCGCCACCGATATCCATGACCATCAGGCGCCCGGCCGACCAGCCGAACCAGCGGCGCACGGCGAGGAAGGTCATTCGGGCCTCGTCTTCGCCGGAGAGCACCTCGATCGCGAGCCCGGTCTCCTGCTGGATGCGCTCCAGGACGCGATCGCCGTTGCGAGCATCGCGAATCGCGGAGGTCGCGAAGGCCATGAGCTCCGTGGCACCCATGTCCTCGGCCATCGACTGGCCCTTGCGAATGAAGTCAATGAGCTCGGTGACCGCGGCCTCGTCAACATCACCCTCGGGAGTCAGGTGCTCGGCCAGGCGTAGCGGGATCTTGAGCTTGGACGCCGGAATCGGGGCTGCCCCGTGATGGGCATCGACAAGCAGGAGGTGGACGGTGTTGGACCCGATATCGAGCACTCCCATGCGCATGGCGGCACGCTATCGGCTCAGTGTTCATGGGGCATTCATGAGGTCGTCAATCCGCCTGTCGGATGCGGGCCATAGGCTGTGGGAATGCCTGAGGTACCCCTTGACTTTCCGCGCCAGTGGGTGGAGTTCGTCGACCCCGCTGATGACGAGCAGCTAATCCGTGCCGATCTCACCTGGCTGACCTCGAGATGGAACTGCATCTTCGGCAGCGGCTGCAAGGGCATCTACAAGGACGGCCCTGACAACGGTTGCTGCAGCCATGGTGCGCATTTCTCGGAGAAGAAGGACGAGAAGCGCGTCAAGCGCTGGGTAGAGAAGCACACGCCCGACATGTGGCAGTTCTCCGACATCGCGGAGAAGAAGGGCTGGATCGAGACCGAGGACGGCGCACGCAAGACCCGCGTCGTCGACGGCGCCTGCATCTTCCATAACCGCCGTGACTTCGACGGCGCCTTCGGCTGCGTCCTGCATCACCTCGCCGAGAAGGAAGGTGTCTCCTTCGTCGAGACCAAGCCTGAGGTGTGCTGGCAGCTGCCGATGCGCCGCAGCTACGAGAACCTCGAGTACGAGGACGGCAAGGAGCGCCTTGTCGTCCTGATCAGCGAGTACGACCGCCGCGGCTGGGGCGAGGGCGGTCACGATTTCGACTGGTACTGCAGCGGCAATACCGAGGCGCATAACGGTGTGAACCCGGTCTACATCTATGCCAAGGACGAGCTCACGGCTCTGATGGGTCCGAAGGCCTACGAAGAGCTCGTACGCATCTGCGATGAGCGCATGGCCCTGATGAAGGCATCGCCCGGCAATCTCTCGCTCATGCTGCATCCGGCGGACCCGAAGTAGCCATGGCGAAAGCCGGGCCGAAGTACTCCTGCAGCGCATGCGGTGCCACCGCGCTGCGCTGGGAGGGTCGCTGCACCAAGTGCGGTGAGTTCGGCACGGTCGCCGAGATCCCTGAGGCAGCACCGAATGTTGGCCTGAAGTCCTCCACCACCGGTCGCGCACCCAGCAAAGGCGCTCGTCAGGTATCCGAAGTCACCTCGAGTGCCTCTCCCCCGCGCATGCAGTCCGGCATCGCCGAATTCGATCGCGTCGTCGGCGGCGGCCTGGTGCGCGGGCAGGTACTGCTACTCGCCGGTGAGCCGGGCGCAGGCAAGAGCACGTTGCTTCTCACCGTCGCAGACTCGATCGCCCAGCGCACCGGCAAGCCGACTCTCTACATCTCCGCCGAGGAGTCCGTCGAGCAGATCGCCGTGCGCGCACGGCGCATCGGTGCCTCCAGCGAGCATCTGCTTCTCGCCGATGACAACGACCTCGCGGTCGTGATCGGTCACCTCGATCATCACGGCCCTGACATCCCGCTCGTGATCATCGATTCGGTGCAGACCGTCGCCTCTGCAGACATCGAAGGACGGGCCGGCGGTGTCACGCAGGTCATGGAAGTCGCGCAGGCCCTCACCCGAGTGGCGAAGTCGCGTGGCATCGCGATCTGCCTGGTCGGCCAGGTCACCAAGGACTCCACCATCGCCGGCCCGCGCTCACTCGAGCACATTGTCGACACCACGCTCTCACTCGACGGTGATCGTCACACGTCACTGCGGCTGCTGCGCGCGATCAAGAATCGCTATGGCCCCGCGGATGAGGTCGCCTGCTTCGAGCAGACCGATACCGGCATGCGCGAGGTCCCCGACCCGAGTGCACTTTTCCGCGGTCACCGCGATGCGCCGGTGCCCGGCACCTGCGTCACCGTCACCATTGAGGGCCGTCGACCGCTGCTCGCCGAGATCCAGGCACTCATCGCAC